>NZ_JAEVHJ010000015.1:0-45376 GCF_016802855.1 Micromonospora sp. ATA51
GGCGGTGGCGCTGAGCGTGCTCACCGGGGGCGCCGCCGCGGCCGGTCCGGCGCCCGTGGTCACCCGGGCCGCCCTCGATCCGTCGCTCGTCGCCGGCCGTGGCGCCGCCGTCGGCTTCCTCGAGCAGGAGGCCGAACACGCCCGAACCACCGGCACGGTGATCGGTCCCGACCGGTCCGCGTACACGCTGGCGGGCGAGGCCTCCGGCCGCCGGGCGGTCCGGCTGAACCCCGGGCAGTACGTCGAGTTCACCCTGCCGGCGGCGCCGACGCGATCACCGTCCGGTACAGCATCCCGGACTCGCCCGACGGCGGCGGCATCACCGCGCCCCTCGACGTCGCCGTCGGCCACGGTCGGCCCCGCACGATGACCCTGACCTCGCAGTACGCCTGGCTCTACAACCAGTACCCGTTCAGCAACGACCCCGACGCCGGGCTGCTGCACCCCGACTGGTGGATCACCGAGTGCTCCTGCGTCCCGGCGGCCACCACGCCCGCGCCGACCATCAGCACGCCGTTCCGGCCGCACCACTTCTATGAGGAGCAGCGCCTGCTGCTGGGCCGCACCCACCGCGCCGGCGAGATCGTCCGGCTGACCGCGCCGGCCGGCAGCGCCGCCGCCTGGACCGTCATCGACCTGCTGGACTCCGAGCTCGTCGGCCCGCCGCACGTCGCACCGCACGCGGTGAACGCCGTCGCGCTCGGCGCCGACCAGTCCGGCCGACGCGACTCGGCCGACGCGCTGGACCGCGCCATCGCGGCCGCCCGCGGCACCCACCGCACGGTCTACCTGCCGCCGGGCACGTACCAGATCAACCGGCACATCATCGTCGACGACGTGACGATCGAGGGCGCCGGCAGCTGGTACACGGTGTTCCGGGGCCGGGAGGTCGCCCTGGACACCCCCGCCCCCGACGGCTCGGTGCACACCGGGGTCGGCTTCTACGGCCGGGACGCGGCGGCCGGCGGCAGCAGCAACGTGCACCTGTCCGGCTTCGCCATCGAGGGGGACGTCCGGGAGCGGATCGACCTCGACCAGGTCAACGCCATCGGCGGGGCGCTCAACCACTCCACCATCGACGGGCTGTACCTGCACCACACCAAGGTGGGCATGTGGTTCGACGGACCGATGACCGACCTGCGGGTCACCGACACCGTCATCGCCGACCAGATCGCCGACGGCGTCAACTTCCACACCGGCGTCACCCACTCGTCGGTCTCGAACAGCTTCGTCCGCAACACCGGCGACGACGGCCTGGCCATGTGGTCCGAGCGGACCGGCAACGCGCACAACACCTTCGACCACAACACCGTGCAGTCGCCCGTCCTGGCCAACGGCATCGCGCTCTACGGCGGCACCGACAACACCGTGTCGCACAACCTCGTCGCCGATCCGGTCCGCGAGGGCAGCGCCATCCAGGTCGGCTCCCGGTTCGGCGCCGAGCCGTTCACCGGGCAGCTGTGGATCACCGACAACACCACCGTGCGCGCGGGCACGTACGAGCTGAACTGGAACATCGGGCTCGGTGCGATCTGGTTCTACGCCCTGGACCGCAGCATCGACGCGGACATCCAGGTCGTCGGGGACGCCTTCCTCGACAACACCTTCAACGCGATCATGCTGGTCAGCGACTGGCCGGTGAAGGACCAGGTGTCCATCACCGGCGTCCACTTCCAGGGCATCCGGGTCGACGGCACCGGCACCTCGGTGGTCAGCGCCCGGGCGGCGGGGGCCGCCTCGTTCGCCGACGTCGACGCCCGCAACGTCGGGGCGGTCGGGGTCAACAACTGCGGATCGTTCCACTTCACCCCGGCCGGCTCCGAGTTCAGCCTGACCGACCTCGGCGGCAACGACGGTGGCTGGCTGGCGCCGTGGCTGCTGCCGAACACCATCACCTGCAACGACCGTCCGACGGTCGTACCGCCGCCGGCGCCCGCGCCCTGGTGAGTCGGCGACCGGCCGTCACCCTGTCCGGGCCCCCAGCCCTGGACGGGGTGACCGGCCGGACCCGGCGAACCGGCCGCTACCGGTCGTTCACCAGGCCGCCCAGACCGCCTTCGACGTCGGCGTCCCACAGCGGTGTCTCCGACTCGGCATAGGGCTCATCGATCACGTGCACCGCGGCCTCCTCGGCGCTGGCGCCACCCCCGTCGACCCCGACGTCCCTGCCCACGGAGTCCGCCTCGACATCCTCGCCGAAGCCGTCGTTGGTGTCGACGAGCCGCCCGGCCCGCAGGTCGCGGTCGAACCCCCGCCGGGTCAGCTCGTCCTCGTCGCCGTAGGGGGCGGGATCTTCGTCGGACGAGAGGTCGGGCTCCTCCTCGGCGAGCCGCTGCGCGAGCGACTCGCCCGCGTGCTCCTCGGCTGCGGTGGTCCCGAAGCGGTTGGCGCCCGACCACCGATCGCTCGCCACGATCCCGACGTCGAGCGGGTCCTCGACACCGTCCTCGAGGGTGTCGGAACCGTCGAGGACGCCGTCGTCCTCGATGTCGTCGTACTGCTGCACCTCGTAGCTACCGGCATCGGCGCTCATGGGGAACCTCTCAAAGGGTGGCGCGATCGTTGCTCAGCTGCCGATGTTACTCACTTCCGCGGCTGGGCCACCGCGCGGCCGATCCGGGTCACGGCTCGTGCCCGAAGGGGCGAAGCGGGAACTCCCGTCGCAGGCCCGTTCACCCGGCGCGGGCGAGGTGGTTTTATGGGCGCCATGGCGAACCCGGTGATCCTGACCGTCGACGACGATCCGGTGGTGTCCCGGGCGGTCGCCCGCGACGTCCGCCGCCGGTACGGCGACCGCTACCGCGTGGTGCGGGCGAACTCCGGGCCGGAGGCCCTGGACGCGCTGCGCGAAATCAAGCTACGCAGCGAGCAGGTGGCGCTGCTGCTGGCCGACCACCGGATGCCCGAGATGACCGGAATCGAGTTCCTCGAGGCGGCGATGGACCTCTTCCCGGCCGCCCGCCGGGTGCTGCTGACCGCGTACGCGGACACCGACGCCGCCATCGACGCGATCAACGTGGTCGACCTCGACCACTACCTGCTCAAGCCGTGGCATCCGCCGGAGGAGAAGCTCTACCCGGTGCTGGACACCCTGCTCGACGCCTGGGCGGCCAGCCCGGACGCCGCCCTGGCCGAGCTCCGGGTGGTGGGGCACCGCTGGTCCGCGCCGTCGTTCACGGTCCGCGACTTCCTCGCCCGCAACCTGGTGCCGTACCGCTGGCTGCTGGTGGACGAGCCGGAGGGCGCCCGGCTGCTCGACGCGGCCGGGGCGACCGAGGCGGACCTGCCGCTGGTGGTGACCGCCGAGGGCAAGACCCTGGTGGCGCCGACCCAGACGGAGCTGGCCGCAGTGGCCGGGCTCACAGTGGCGCCGGCGACGGACTTCTACGACCTGGTGGTGGTCGGCGGCGGCCCCGCCGGACTCGGCTCAGCGGTGTACGGGGCGTCGGAGGGGCTGCGGACGGTGCTGGTGGAACGCCGCGCCACCGGCGGCCAGGCCGGGCAGAGCAGCCGGATCGAGAACTACCTCGGCTTCCCCGACGGGGTCTCCGGCGCCCAGCTCACCGACCGGGCCCGGCGGCAGGCGACGAAGTTCGGCGCCGAGCTGCTGAGCACCCGCGAGGTGGTGGGGCTGAGCGCCGCCGGGTCGGCCCGACTGCTGCGCTTCGACGACGGCGGCGAGATCGCCGCCCACACGGTGGTCCTCGCCACCGGGGTGTCGTACCGGGTGCTCGACGCGCCCGGATTGTCGGACTTCACCGGCCGGGGCGTCTTCTACGGCAGCACCGCCACCGAGGCGCCGAGCTGCGTCGACCAGGACGTCTACATCGTCGGCGGGGCCAACTCGGCCGGCCAGGCCGCGGTGCACTTCTCGCGGTACGCCTCCCGGGTCCACCTGCTGATCCGGGGCGCCGACCTCACCGCCTCGATGTCCCGCTACCTCATCGACCAGCTGGAACGGATCGACCAGATCACCGTGCACCCGCACACCACGGTGGTCGGCGGCGCGGGCGCGGACCACCTGCGGGAGCTGACCCTCTGCGACGCCCGTACCGGGCAGACCCGGACCGTGCCGACGTCCTGGCTGTTCATCTTCATCGGCGCGGAACCCCGCACCGACTGGCTGGACGGACTGCTGGTCCGCGACCCGCGGGGCTTCATCGTCACCGGCCCCGATCTCCTCGCCGGCGGGCGACGCCCCGCCGGCTGGCCGCTCTCCCGCGACCCGTACCACCTGGAGACCAGCGTGCCCGGGGTGTTCGCCGCGGGCGACGTCCGGGCCCAGTCGGTCAAACGGGTCGCCTCCGCCGTCGGCGAGGGAGCGATGGCCGTGTCCCTCGTGCACCGCTACCTGGAGGCGCAGTGACCACCCCGGCCGACCGGCTCACCCCCGACGAGCTGCGCACCCTGTTCCTCTTCGCGGCGCTCGACGACGGCCAGCTCGCCTGGCTGGCCGAGCACGGACGGGTGGAGCAGCGCGCCGGTGGGACCGTCGTGTACGGCGAGGGCGAGGCCGCGACCTGCTTCTTCGTCCTGCTGCGCGGGACGGTCTCGCTGCACCGGCGGGTGGGCGGCGACGACGTCGAGGTCAGCCGGACCGACCAGCGCGGCGTGTACGGCGGCGCGACCCAGGCGTACCTGGACGACCAGGTCGAGCAGGTCTACCGCAACTCCATGCGGGCGGTGACCGACGCGGACTTCTTCGTCCTGCCCGCGGAGCACTTCGCGCACGCCCTGCGCTCCTGGTTCCCGATGGCGATGCACCTGCTGGAGGGGCTGTTCTTCGGCATGCGGGACAGCCAGGCGATCGTGGGTGAACGGGAGCGGCTGCTCGCCCTCGGCTCGCTGTCCGCGGGCCTGACCCACGAGCTGAACAACCCGGCCGGCGCGGCCGTCCGGGCCACCTCGGTGCTGCGGGACCGGGTCGCCGGGATGCGGCACAAGCTCGCGCTCATCGCCGACGGCCGGCTGGACGGCCGTGCGTTGCAACGGCTGGTGGAGTTGCAGGAGGAGGCGGTGGCCCGGGTGGCGACCGCACCGAAGCTGTCCCCGATGGCCGCCTCCGACGCCGAGGACGCGGTGACCGACTGGCTGGACGAACACGAGGTACGCGGCGGCTGGGACCTCGCGCCGACCCTGGTCGCCGGCGGGCTGGACGCCGCCTGGCTGGACCGGGTGCAGCCGGCGGTGGGCCGGGCGGACCTGGAGTCGGCGGTGCGCTGGCTGACCTACACCGTGGACACCGAGCTGCTGATCCGCGAGATCGGGGACGCGGTCACCCGGATCTCCGGCCTGGTCGGCGCCGCCAAGCAGTACTCCCAGCTCGACCGCGCGCCGTTCCAGGTCGTCGACGTGCACGACCTGCTGGACGCCACCCTGGTGATGTTCAAGGCGAAGATCCCCGCCGACGTCCGGGTGGTCAGGGAGTACGACCACGCGCTGCCGCCGGTGCCCGCGTACGCGGCCGAGCTGAACCAGGTCTGGACGAACCTGATCGACAACGCGCTGGGCGCCATGGGTGACCGGGGCGTGCTGACGCTGCGTACCGGACGCGCGGGCGACCAGCTGGTGGTGGAGGTGGCGGACACCGGCCCGGGCATTCCGCCCGAGATCCGCCCGCGCATCTTCGAGCCGTTCTTCACCACCAAGCCGGTCGGCACCGGCACCGGACTCGGGCTGGACATCTCGTACCGGATCGTGGTGCGCAAGCACCACGGCGACATCCGGGTCGAGTCCGCGCCCGGGATGACCGTCTTCCGCGTGCTGCTCCCCCTGCCCACCCAGCGTCCCGCGGGCACGCCCGGCGGCGGGTGACCACCTCCTAATCGCCGGCGGCTCGCATCTCCTCTTCGGACAGACCCCGGCGCCAGTACCCGGCGAAGGTCACCTGCCGGCGGTTCAGCCCGCGCTCGCCGACCAGCTGCCGCCGGACCGCCCGCACCATCCCCGCCTCGCCGGCGACCCAGGCGTACGGGGTCGTGGTCGGCAGGTCAACGGCACGCAGGGCGGGCAGCAGCGCGACCCGACGCCCCGCGCGGAAGACCCAGGTCACCTCGACCTCGGCCGCCGTGGGCAACGGCCGCAGGTCGGCCGGGTCCGGCGCCTCGACGAGGACCCGGGCGCGGGTGCCCGCGGGCAGCCAGGCCAGGATCCGCTCGACGGCGGGCAGCGCGGTCTCGTCGGCGACCAGCAGCACCCCGTCGGTGTCGGCGGGCGGGCGGAATCGGACGGTCCGCTCGTCCTGCACCGCCGGGCCGAGCACCACCACCCGGTCGCCGGGCCCGGTCCGCCCGGCCCAGCGGGACGCCGGGCCGGTGTCGCCGTGCCGGACGAGGTCGATGTCCACCTCGGTCCGCTCCGGGCGGTGCTCCCGGATGGTGTACGAGCGCATCACCGCGCGGACGGCGGGGTCCATGGCGCGCCAGGCGGTGAACCAGTCCTCCTCCGTCTCCGGGGGCAGCACCGGCTCGAGCTGACCGGGGTGCGGGAGGAAGAGGGAGACGCTCTGGTCGCGTCCGCCGCCGGCGAAGCCGGCCAGCCCGTCGTCGCCGAGGGTGACCCGGACCAGGGAGGCGCCGACGCGCCGGGTGCCGACGACGACCGCTGGGTAGCAGCGGTACCGGGGCGGGGCCGGTGCCAGGGCGGTGCTCATCCGGCGACCTTCTTCGCGCCCCGGATGGCGGTGGCGAGGTTCTCTAGCAGCGGGGCGGCGCCGGCGTAGGAGAAGCGGGGCACCGCGTCCCACGGGGCGACCTGGCCGGCGCGCACGGCGGGCAGCTGCGCCCAGGTCGGCTTCCGGGCGAGGTCGGCGGCCTGCAACGCGGTGCCGCGGTTGTCCAGCAGGATCAGGTCGGCCGGGAACTTCCCGGCGTTCTCCCAGCTGAGCGACTCGAAGTAGTCGCCCTGCGCCAGCTTCGTGGGCACGACGATGTCGACGCCCAGCTCGGCGAAGTACATCAGGTCGGTGCTGATCTTCGGGTTGGAGACGTAGAACAGATCGGGGCTGCCGGAGGCGGCGAGCACCCGGATTCCCGGGTTGGCCTTGACCGCCGCCCGGACCGCGTCGCCGGCGGCGGCGAAGCGGGCCCGGGCGTCGGTGACCTTCTTGGCCGACAGGTCGGCGCCGAGGGACTCGGCGAGCTGCGCGTACCGCTCGATGGGGCGGGTCATCGGAACCCGGGCGGTGGTCAGGGCGACGGTGGGCGCGAGCGGGAGGATCTTCGCCCGGCTCTCGTCCGGCACGTACCAGAGCGCGCCCGGGTCGTACATGTGGGTGACCAGCAGGTCGGGTCGGAGGGTCGCGTACCGCTCCAGGTTGAACTCGCCCCACGCGTTGCCGAGGATCTCGACGCCTTCGACGTCGAGGTCGCCGGCCTGCGGGTCGCGGCTGCCGTCGGCGCGCCGGGTCTCGCCGAACACGCCGGCGATCTGCTCGTCCAGTCCGAAGTCGACGAGCGCGGCGGCGACGCCGGTGAAGGCGACGATCCGCGCGGGACGGCTGGCCGCGCTGACCTTCTCGCCGCGGTCGTCGGTGAAGGACCAGGGGCCGCCGGTGGGCTTCGCGACGGGTGCGGCGGGATCGCCGCCGCGTCCGCAGCCGGCGAGCAGCGCGGCGAGGCCGGCGCCGGCGGCGAGCAGCCCACGACGGGTGACGGTGGATTCGAGCATGGCGAGGTCCTTCGGTACAGGTCGGGATGACCATGGACAGCGGAGTTAGGTTAGCCTAACCTAAAGCGCTGTCAAGAACGTCCGCATCGGAGTCCGCCCTGTCCCTCACCCGTACGGCCCCGCCCCCGACGACACCGCCGGCGGCCCGGGCGCCCCGCCGCACCGCCCGCCGGCTCGCGGGTCTCGCGCTGAGCCTGCTGCTGCTCGCCGTGGTGGCCGGCCTCAGCATCGCCGTCGGGGCGAAACAGCTCTCCCCCGCCGAGGTGTGGCACGGCCTGCTGCGACCCGACTCCCCCGAGTACGCCGTCGTGCACCGGATGCGCCTGCCCCGTACGCTGCTCGGCCTCGTCGCCGGCGCGGCGCTCGGCGTCGCCGGCGCGGTCACCCAGACGCTGACCCGCAACCCGCTGGCCGACCCCGGCCTGCTCGGCATCAACGCCGGCGCCTCCGCCGCGGTCGCCACCGCCACCGCCGTCCTGGGCGTCGCGTCCGGCGACATCTGGTACGCGCTGCTCGGCGCCGCCGTCGTCACCGTCGCCGTGTACGCGGTCGGCGGTGGTCGCGGTGCCACCCCCACCCGGTTGGCCCTCGCCGGCGCGGCCCTCAACGCCGTCCTCTACTCGTACGTCAGCGCGGTGATGCTGCTCGACGCGGCGTCGCTGGAGCGGCTGCGGTTCTGGACCGTCGGCTCGCTCGCCGGCGCGCGCGACGACACCGTCCCGCGGGTGCTCCCCTTCGTCGCCGTCGGACTGCTGGTCGCGCTGGTCAGCGCCCGCCCGCTCGACGCGCTCGCCCTCGGCGATGACTCCGCCCGGACCCTCGGCGCCCGCCCCGGCGCCATCCGGGCGGCGGCCATCGTGGCGGTCACCCTGCTGTGCGGGGCGGCGACGTCGGCGTGCGGGCCGCTGGTCTTCGTCGGGTTGCTGGTGCCGCACCTGGTCCGGGCGCTCACCGGGCCGGACCTGCGCTGGTCGCTGCCGTACTGCGCGGTGCTCGCGCCGGTGCTGCTGCTCGCCGCCGACCTGACCGGTCGGGTGCTGGGCCGCCCCGGCGAACTGCCGGTGGGCACGGTGACCGGGGTGCTGGGCGGCCTGCTCTTCCTGCACCTGGTCCACCGGGGAGCCCGCCGATGATCGTGCTGCGCCTGCCGGGCGGTCTGTCGCTGCGCCTGCGGGCCCGGGCGCTCGCCGTCGGCGCCGGGATCGCGCTGCTCGCCCTCGCCCTCGGCGTCCTCGCCCTGGCCGGCGGCGAACAGCTCCTGCGCCCGGCCGACGTGCTGCGCACGCTCACCGGCGGGGGCGCACCGGCCGACCGGTTCATCGTCCTCGACCTGCGGCTGCCCCGGCTCGCCACGGCCCTCGGCGTCGGGGCGGCCCTCGGCCTGGCCGGCGCGGTGTGCCAGGCGCTGCTCCGCAATCCACTCGGCAGCCCCGACGTGCTCGGCTTCACCCAGGGCGCGGCGACCGGCGGGCTGACCGTGGTGGTGCTGGGCGGCAGCAGCCTCGCCCTGGGCGCCGCCGCCGTCGCCGGCGGACTCGCCACCGGCGCCGCGGTGTACGCGCTCGCCGGGCGGCGCGGCCTGTCCGGTCACCGGCTGGTGCTGGTCGGGATCGGCGTCACGGCGATCCTCGCCGGGGTGAACGGCTTCCTGCTGACCCGGGCGCCGCTGATGGACGCCGCCCGGGCCACGCTCTGGCTCACCGGCAGCCTGGATGGGCGGGGCTGGGTGAACTCGCTGCCCCTGCTGGCGGCGCTGGCCCTGCTCGCGCCGGCCGTCCTCGCCGGCGGGCGGGCGTTGGGCGTGACCGGGATGGGCGAGGACCTTGCCACGGCGCTCGGCGTGCCGGTGCGGTGGCTGCGGCCGCTGCTGCTCGCGGCGGCGGTCGCGCTGGTGTCGCTCGCCGCGGCCGCCGCCGGACCGGTGTCGTTCGTCGCGCTCAACCGCGCCGCACCTGGCCCGCCGGCTGACCCGGGCGCCGGGACCGAACCTGCTGCCGGCCACCCTCCTCGGCGCCGCGTTGCTGGTCGCCGCCGACCAGCTCGCGCAGCGCGCCGTCACCGGGCACCAACTGCCGGTGGGCGTGGTGACCGGGGTGCTCGGCGGTGGGCACCTGGTCTGGCTGCTGGCCACCGAACGTCGAGCCGGCCGGCTGTGACCCGCCCCCACGAGAACGGAGCACCACCCATGCGCGCCGACACCCCCCGGCTGGTCGGCCGGGCGATGACCCTCGCGTACGAGCGGCGGACCGTCGCCGAGGACCTGACGGTGCCCGTACCCGACGGCTCGTTCACCGTGATCATCGGTCCCAACGCGTGCGGCAAGTCCACGCTGCTGCGCGCGCTGGCCCGGCTGCTCCGCCCCGCCGCCGGCGCGGTCCTGCTCGACGGCGCGGACATCCATCGGCGCGGCACCCGCGAGGTCGCCCGCGTCCTCGGCATGCTGCCGCAGTCCTCCGTCGCCCCGGACGGCATCACCGTCGCCGACCTCGTCGCCCGCGGTCGCCACCCGCACCAGGGGCTGCTGCGCCAGTGGTCCCGCGACGACGAGCGGATCGTCGCCGGGGCGATGGCCGACACCGGCGTGGCCGACCTCGCCGACCGGCCGGTAGACCAGCTCTCCGGCGGGCAGCGGCAGCGGGTGTGGATCGCCATGGCGCTCGCCCAGCAGACCCCGCTGCTGCTGCTGGACGAGCCGACGACGTACCTGGACATCGCCCACCAGGTCGAGGTCCTGGACCTGTGCGCCCGGCTCCACGAGGAGCAGGGGCGCACCCTGGTGGCGGTGCTGCACGACCTCAACCAGGCCGCCCGCTACGCCACCCACCTGGTGGCCATGCGCGACGGCGCGGTGGTCGCCGCCGGGGAGCCGCGCCGGGTGGTGACCGCCGCCCTGGTCGAGGAGGTGTTCGGGCTGCCCTGCCGGGTCATCGACGACCCCGAGACCGGGACGCCGCTGGTCGTGCCCGCCGCCCGCCGCCGGGTCGGCCCGGCGCCGGCGTAACGCTCCGCCGATCCGTCGACCCCGATGTAGGTTCCGGTCGAACAAGGGCAGGAGCCAGCGATGCCGGTGACCGCAGGAGAGTTCCGGGAGTGGCTCAGCCAGTTCCCCCCGGATACGCCGATCCCGCCCCCGTTTCGCTCGCCCCGCGCGGCCGCACCGAGGTTTCCGCAACGTGTGCTCAGGGGAAACGCTGCCGCGCGACGAGGTCCAGCATTTCGTCTACCGAGCCGGCCGGGTCAGCGACCGGGAACTGCACCGCGCGCACGACGGCGTCCGGGTCGAGCAGCAGGGTGAGCCGCTTGAGCCGGTCCACCCCGCCGGCCCGGAAGGTCGGTAGGAGCAGGCCGGCGGCGAGCCGGCCGTCCTGGTCGGAGAGCAGCGGGTACGGCAGCCGGGCGTGCTCCGCGAACGCGCGCAGCTGGTCGGGGCGCTGGGTGCTCACCCCGCGCACCTCGGCGCCGGCGGCCCGGAAGAGGTCGTGCCGGTCGGCGTACGTGCGGGATTCGAGGGTGCAGCCGACGGCGCCGGGGATGTCCTCCCAGCCGGGTGGCAGGCCCTGGGCGCCGGGGGCGAAGGCCCCAGGGAAGAGGTAGAGCGCAGTCCATTTGCCGGCCGCCGCTGGGGCGTCCTCGCCACCGTCGTGCCGGGCCAGGGTCATCGTCGGTACCCGTCGGCCGACCAGCTGGTGTACGCGGCGAGCCTCGGCGGAGTCCGCGTCGGCGGTGGCGGTGAGGTCGCCGGCGCCCATGACGTGCCGGGTGCCCCAGCCCTGCAGGGCGACCAGCACCGGCAGCAGGCCCTCCCCCTTGGCCGTGAGCAGGTAGTCGTAGCGCGGCGGGTGCGCCGAGTACGGCTGGCGGCGAAGCACGCCGTGCTCGACCAGCGCGCCGAGGCGTTCGGTCAGTGCCCGGCGGCTGACGCCCAGCTCCCGTTGCAGGGCGTCGAACCGGGTGGTGCCGCCGGCGATGTCGCGGACGATCAGCACGGTCCACCAGTCGCCGAGCACGCCGAGGGCCTGCGCGATGCCGCAGTCGGCGTCGCCGAGATCCGTCCGCTTCACCTGCCACCTCCCGCCCGGTCGCCCTCGTCGACTATAGTCCGTTTCAGATTGGAACTCACTGCCTCGTGAACGGGGGTCGACGGCATGACCGTCAGGCAGGGGGCCGGAGTGTTCTGGCGCTGGTGGACCGCCGGCACGACCAGTTCGGTCGGGTCGGCGGTCGGCGCGGTGGCGCTGCCGCTGACCGCCCTGACCGTGCTGGACGCGTCCGCGTTCGAGATGGGTCTGATCGCCGCCGCGAGCTACGTCGCCTGGTTGGTGGTCGGGCTGCCCGCCGGCGTCATCGTGCAGCGGCTGCCGCTGCGCGGCGCCCAGGTCGGCGCCGACCTCGCCCGCGCCGTGGCGGTGGCGTCCATCCCCGTCGCCTGGTGGTGGGGCTGGCTGACCGTCGCCCAACTGGTCGTCGTGGCGCTGGTTGTCAGCTTCGCCAACGTGCTCTTCGACGTCGCCAACGCCACCTTCCTGCCGGCCATCGTCGGCCGGGAGCAGTTGCATGCCCGCAACAGCCTCACCTCCGCCACGCACGCCGCCACCCAGCTCAGCGGCCCCGCCCTGGGCGGGCTCGCGGTGCAGGCGCTCGGCGCGGTGCCGACGGTGCTGGTCAACGCGGCCAGCTACCTGGTCTCGGCCGCGCTGCTGCGCTCGCTGCCGGCCCGGCGGGTCGACGCCCCGGACCGGTGGCCCCCGCTGGCCGAGATGATCGGTGAGGGCTGGCGCTACGTGACGCGCCACCCGGTGATGGGGCCGACCATGTGGACGGCCACGGCGGTGAACTTCGTCTGCGGCGCCCAACTCGCCGTCTACCCGTTCTACCTGGTCCGGGAGCTGCACGCGCCGGCCGCGCTGGTCGGCGTCCTGCTGGCCGTGGAGGGCGTCGGGTCGTTGGTGGGCGCCACGCTGACCCCGTGGATCGCCCGGCGGTGGGGCACGGCCCGCTCCCTCGTGGTGGCCTGCCTGGTCGCCGTCGGCGGCGCGTTCGCCGTCCCGGTGGGTGTCGGCTGGCCGGCGTACCTTGCCTTCACGGTCGGCAACGTGGCCTTCGCCGGCGGCGTGGTGGTGCTCAGCGTGACCACCCGCACCTACCGGCAGACCGCGAGCCCACCGGAGCTGCTCTCCCGGGTGATGGCCACGGTCCGGTTCGTCTCCTGGGGCGCCATCCCGGTCGGCGGGCTGGTCGCCGGCGCCCTCGCCGGGCTGGTCGGTGCCCGGGTCACCCTCTTCGCCTTCGCCGGGGCGGCAGTGCTGGCCCCGCTGGCCCTGCTCCTCTCCCCCGTCCGCAGTCTGCGCGACCTGACCGACCTGGCGGTCGACGGACCGACCGCGCGGGAGCACGTGGCAGCCGCGCCCTGACGTCGCCGCGCCCCCGCCGTACTGTTTCTGCCCTACCGAGCGGTGGGCGACACCTCGACGCCGGGTTCCTCAGCCATCCGCGACGACACGGCGATGACGAACACGAGTGGCACGATCAGCAGTGCCGGTGACCACGCGGACAGGTGTACAGCCACCAGGGCACCGACAGCGGCGCCGCTCATCAGGGCCGCCAGGACCTGAGCCTTGGGCCGCAAGCCACGCCAAGGGGTCCGAGCGGCAACACCGGCGATCAGGCTCGTGAGCGTGCCTGTCAGGTATGTGGAGGAGAGGCCCGGTACGCCGAACCGCTGGATGGCACTGCTCTGCACGCCCAGCGCCGCTGCCGACAGCATCAGGAGAGCAAGATCGACGTGCTCCGAGCGGTTGGCAGGGTTGAGCTCCCAGACGACGAGAAAGACGACGAACACCAGGAGTTCCAGGACGAGCGCCCGGGTGACCCGACCCGGCCAGACGGGGTCGCCCGGCTGCGCCGAACCGGCGAGTCGGGCTCCCGCGAGGACTCCGGCGATGAAGCTGACGATGGCGCAGCCTGACGTCAGGGCCAGATCTGCTTCGCCTCTGCCCGCGGAGAGCCCGAGCAGGACCATGTTGCCCGTCATCACGCTCGAGAAGGCGCCACCCAGGGAGAGGAAGCCAACGGCGTCGGCGCAGCCGGTCAGGAACGTGAGCACGACAACGAGGGCTTGCCTTCGCTTCAGGAGATCCGGGTTTCCTCTCGCTGTGACGCGGAAGCGCATGACGCGGGGCTTTGTTCTCAACACTGTCGGCTATCCTCCACAAATTGTTCTTCGTATACACTTCGGCTGGACGTTCATGGAGAGGCGATCAGGTGGCTGAAGACCTGCGGGACAAGCTCGGTGCTCAACACCTGCCGCTACGCGACCAGGTCCTCGCCGCCCTACGGACCGCCATCATCAATGGCGACTACCCTCCCGGTGAGCGGCTGACCGAGGACCGGTTGGCCGAGGACTTCGGCGTCTCGCGCAACCCGGTCCGGGAGGCACTGCGCGTCGCAGAGGCAGAGGGTTTCGTCGTGATCCTGCCCAGACGAGGGGCGGTTGTCGCCTCCCCCAGCAGCGGAACCATCGCCGACATGTTCGCCGTGCGCGAGCGCCTGGAGGCGCTGGCCGCCCGGCTGGCGGCCGAGCGGGCGACGGCGGCGGACGTGGCCGCCCTGAGGGCGCTGCTGGAGCAGGGCCGCGAGGCGACGGAGCAGCAGGATCTGCGGCGGGTCGCCGAACTGAACACGGCCCTGCACCTGCGCATCCTCCGGATCAGCGGAAACCCCTGGCTGTCATCGATCGCCAAGGCGCTGTACCTCCATGTGCAATGGGTCTTCCGGCTGGGAGCCGCGGAACGAGCACCCCACTCGTGGAGCGAGCACATTCAGCTGGTGGACGCCATCGAGTCGGGTGACGGTGAGCGAGCCGAGCAAGCCGCGCTCTCCCACCTTGACGCGGCATCCGCGGCCGCCTACGAGAACGCCGAAGGCGGGTACGGAGCCCACTAGTGGTCAACGGCCGCAGGCATAGCCCTGCATGCCCCGCGGGTTCGCCCCGGCCCCGAGCACACCCGTAGCCGGGTCGCGGGTCACGGCGCAGAGCCGGCCGAGGCTCCACGAGCCGGAGAGCCGTACCTCATGCCCGTACGCGCGCAGTGCCGCCAGGACATCCTCGTCCAGGCGGTCCTCCATCACGAGGACGGCGGGCTCGAAGTCGCGCGGGTAGAACGACGCCGGCAGGCTGGTGGTGTGCCACATGGGCGCGTCGATGGCCTCCTGCAGGGCCCGACCTCCCGCGAGATGACGAAGCAGGAACAGCAGTTGCCATTGATCCTGCTGGTCGCCGCCGGGGGTGCCGCACGCCAGTACGGGCGCGCCGTCGCGGTGCACCATCGTCGGGCTCAGGGTGGTACGGGGTCGGCGCCCTGGGGCAAGCGATGAGGCGAGACCTTCCTCGAGCCAGAACATCTGGAGTCGGCTGCCGAGGGGGAAGCCGAGGTCCGGAATGGTGGGAGAGCTCTGCAGCCAGCCGCCGCTCGGGGTGGCGGAGATCATGTTGCCCCAGCGGTCGACCACGTCGACGTGACAGGTGTCGCCGCGGGTCACGCCGTCCGGCTTCACCGTCGGCTCGCCCGTCGTGGGATCCACCACGTCGGCCCGACGTCCGGCACTCCGTTGGGCATGGGCAGGGAGGCGGGGTTCCGCTCCATCGGGACGCCCCGGTCGTAGCTCCGCCGACGCCCGTCCTCCGATCAGACCTGCCCGCTCCCGCGCGTACTCCCTGGAGAGGAGCGCCTTCACGGGCACGTCGATGCCATCGCCGTACCAGGCCTCGCGGTCGGCGAAAGCGAGCTTGAGCGCTTCGGCCTGGGCGTGGATCCCGCGAGCGGTTGACGGGTCGTACGCGTGGGGGTCGTCGAGCGCGTCGAGGACCGACAGCGTCTCCAGCAGCACCGGGCCCTGGCCCCAGAAACCGGTCTTCGCCACCGAGTAGCCGTTCCAGTCGAGGGTTACCGGCTCCTCCCAGGTCGCAGAGTAGGCAGCCAGGTCCGCGCCGGTGACGAGGCCGGCGTGGGGACGCCCGCTGGAGTCCCGGAACGATTCCCGAGAGAACCGGTCGATCGCCTCGGCGACGAAACCTTCACCCCAGGCACGACGTGCGGCGTCGATCTGCGCCTCGCGGTCGGAGCCGCCTGCCTGTCCGGCCTTGACCAGTCTTTGAAGAGTCCGCGCGTAGGCCGGGTTGGCGAACATCTCGCCCGCCGCCGGCGGCTTGCCGTTGCGCAGCCAGAGCTCCGCAGAGGTCTGCCAGTGCTCCTCGAACAGCGATTGCACGGCTGCCACGGTGTCGCCGACCCTGCCGATCAGCGGATGGCCGGCGCCGGCGTATCCGATCGCCGGCTCCAGCACCTCCTCCAGGAAGAGCGTGCCGTGGTCCCGCAGCAGGAGGAGCCAGGCGTCCACGGCACCGGGCACGGCCGCCGCGAGCGGGCCGGATCCCGGGATCAGGTCCATCCCGAGGGACCGGAAGTGCTCGATGGTGGCACCGGCGGGCGCGGGCCCCTGCCCACACAGCACCTTCGGGGCCGGGTCCTGGGCCGTCGCGACGATGGCGGGCACCTCACCGGCTGGCCCGTTGAGGTGTGGTTCCACGACGTGCAGGACGAACCCGGCGGTGACGGCCGCGTCGAAGGCGTTCCCACCGCGCTCGAGGACCCCCATGGCGGCCTGGCTCGCGAGCCAGTGCGTCGAGGACACCATCCCGAAGGTTCCCTGCAGGGTGGGCCTGGTCGTGAACGTCATGAAAGCACCTCACTGTTGTCAGCGGTCCGGACGTCAGGCCGGGTGCCGTCCGGCTGAACCAGGTGGCACGCGGCCTTCCCACCACCGACCTCAACCTGCGCCGGCACCTCCGTCGCGCACCTGTCGAACGCGAGCGGGCACCGGGTGCGGAAGCGGCAGCCGGAGGGAGGGTCCAGGGCGGACGGCAGGTCGTCGCCGAGCAGGACCGGCTGACGCTGCCGTTGGCGGACCGGGTCGGCCACCGGTGCGGCCGCCAGCAGCGCCTGTGTGTAGGGATGGGCGGGTCGCGTGAAGATCTGCTCACGCGAGCCCGTCTCGACGAGTTGCCCGAGGTACATGACGGCGATCTCGTCCGCCAGGTACTCCACCGCGGACAGGTCGTGGGTGATGAAGAGGCAGGCGAACCCGATGTCCCGCTGCAGGTCGGCCAGGAGGTTGAGCACCGACGCCTGCACCGACACGTCGAGCGCGCTCGTGGGTTCGTCCGCGATGAGCAGCGTTGGCTCGGAGATCAGCGCCCGGGCGATGCTGACCCGTTGGCGTTGCCCTCCGGAGAGCTCATGGGGATAGCGGCGCGCCACTTCGGCCCGCAGGCCCACCCTCCCGAGTTCCGTGGCGACGCGCGCCTCCCGGTCGCGTCGCGAGATCCGCTCACCCGACAGACGCAACGGCTCAGCCACCACGTCGCCCACCAGCATGCGCGGGTCCAGCGAGCCGGCGGGGTCCTGGAAGACGATGGACACCTCACTTCGGTGCCGGCGTAGCTGTCGCCGGGACAGGTGCGTGACATCGGTCCCGCCTATCCTGACCACGCCGGCGGTGGGCTCCACGAGCCTCACCACGCACCGGCCCACCGTCGACTTCCCGGAGCCGCTCTCGCCCACCAGCGCCGTGACCCGGCCCTTCGGAATGGCGAGAGACACACCGTCCACAGCTCGCACCGGCCCGAAGTGCATCACCAGGTCCTCGAGTTCGAGGGCGTTCGGCTGCGGCGTCATAGGTCCGTCTCCTGAGGCTGCGTCCGAGGTGCCGGGCAGGGGTGCCAACATGCCGCGAGGTGGTCCTTCGCCGCGAGCGCGCCTCCGGTCCCGACCACCTCGAGGGGCGGGGCGGACTCACGGCACTGCGAGTCGGCGGCCGGGCACCGGTCCGCGAACGTGCACGCGTCGGGCTGGCTTGACAGGACGGGCACGAGGCCGGGGATCTCCTGCAGCCGCGCGGTGCCGGCATGCTTTCCCGGGGTCGGTGAGGCCGACAGCAGCCCGGCCGTGTACCGGTGCAACGGATGTGCGAACAGGTCGGTGACCTGCGCCCGTTCCACCACCCGCCCGGCGTACATGACGACGACGCGGTCCGCGACGTCGGCGATCACGCCGAGGTCGTGCGTGATGATGAGGATGGTCGTGCCCAGCCTGTCGCGCAGGTCGCGGAGCACCTGGAGGATGCCGGCCTGGACCGTGACGTCCAAGGCGGTGGTGGGTTCGTCGGCCACCAGCACCTTCGGGCCGCAGGCCACCGCCATCGCGATCATCACCCGCTGGCGCATGCCTCCGGAGAGCTGATGCGGGTAGTTGTCGACACGTTTCGAGGCGGACGGGATCCCGACGAGCGACAGCAACTCCACGGCCCGCGCCCGGGCGGCCGGCCTGGACATCCGCTCGTGAACCTGCAGCACCTCACCGATCTGGCGCCCGACGGTGAGCACCGGGTTCAAGGACGTCATCGGTTCCTGGAAGATGTAGGCGATCTCCTTACCGCGCACTCGGCGCAGCACCGACTCCCGGGTACCGACCAGCTCGGTTCCCCTCAGCCGCACCGAACCGGAGATCCGGGCGCTGCTCGGCAGCAGGCCCGCGATGCTCATCGCGGTGACGCTCTTGCCGCAGCCTGACTCGCCCACCATGCCGACGATCTCCCCGGGGGCGAGATCCAGACTTACCCGGTCGACCGCCGAGACCGTCCCGCCCTCGGTCGTGAACGAGACCGAAAGATCGCGTATCTCCAGCACGGGTGCGCCGAGCACGGAGGAGGCGGCGCCCGGGCTTTCCACCGTGGTCATCACCGGTCTCCCTTCGGGTCGAGGGCGTCACGAAGGGCGTCACCGAAGACGTTGAACGCCAGCGCCAGGATCATGATCACCACACCAGGGAAGATCGCTGCCCACGGGGCGCGGGCGGCGAACTGCTGAGCAGTGGCCAGCATGGTTCCCAGGCTGGGGGCCGGGGGCTGAATGCCGAGGCCGAGGAACGACAGCACCGCCTCTCCCAGGATCGCCGCCGGGATCGCGACCGTGGCCTGCACCAGGATCACCGACGTGGCATTGGGCAGGATGTGCCGGGCGAGCACCCACAGGTCGCTCGCACCGTCCACGACGGCCGCGGCGACGAAGTCCAGCGACTTGAGCCGCAGCGTGTCCGAGCGCACCACGCGGATCACCCCCGGGATCTGCGCGATCCCGATGGCCACGGCGGCGTTGCCGAGGCTGGCGCCCCGGATGGCGGCCAACCCCACTGCCATGATCAGGAACGGGAACGCGAGCAGGAGGTCGGTGAACCGTGAGATCACCGCGTCCCATGCCCGGAAATAGCCCGCCGCGAGCCCGAGCGGCACGCCGATGATCAGAGAGGTGGCCACCGCCAGGAGTCCCACCTCGAGGGACGCTCGTGCCCCCAGCATGATGCGGGACAGGACGTCACGGCCCAGGTCGTCGGTTCCCAGGACGTGTCCGGGAGTGCCCGGAGGCGAGAACGTGTGCCCAAAGTCGGTCTGCTCGACGGAATAGGGGGCGATCCAGGGCGACAGCAGGGCGACGACGGCCGCGAGCGCCAGCACGACGAAGCTCACCACGGCGAGAGGGTTCCTTCTCAACCGTCTGAGGACCCGGGTGCGCCGAGTGAGGCTGGCGGGCCCGGCTTCCGCCATCGGAACGGTGAGGACGGTCATGCCGGATCCCCCGTCACACGAATTCGTGGGTCGATGACCGAGTAGAGCAGGTCAACGAAGAAATTGATCACGATGTAGGCCATCGCGGTGAGCAGGACGACAGCCTGGATCACCGGGTAGTCCCGCTGGAACACCGCATCGATGGTCATCTTGCCGAAGCCCGGGAGTCCGAAGATCTGCTCGGTGACGACCGCGCCGGATATCAGGCCTCCGAGTTGGAGGCCCACGATCGTCACCACCACGATGAGGCTGTTCCGGAGAGCATGCCGGGTGATGACCGCTCGCGGCCGAAGCCCCTTCGCCTTCGCCGTACGCACGTAGTCCGAGGAGAGCGAGTCCAACATCGCGGATCGCGTCTGTCGCATGATGATGGCGGCGAGCCCCGTGCCGAGAATCACGGCCGGCAGGACGATGTGGTGCAGGTTGTCCACCGGATCCTGCAGGAGCGGCACGAAACCGGAGGCCGGAAACAGCCCCGTCGCCACGGAGAGGTAGAGGATCGCGAGCAGTCCGAGCCAGAAGTGCGGCACCGACAGACCCACCAGTGCCAGTCCGTTGGCCAACCACTCCGCCGGGTGCCCGCGGCGTACCGCCGCGAGCACACCGGCGCCGACGCCCAGCACCGCGGCGATGAGGATCGCCAGGACGGAGAGCTCGGCCGTCACGGGCAGGGCGGTCGTGAGCATCGACGAAACCGGCGTCCCGGTTCGGATCGAGACCCCGAAGTCCCCTTGCACAGCGCGTTCCACGTACTGCGCGAACTGGAGTGGCAGCGGCTGGTCCAGCCCGTAGTGGTGACGGATGGCCTCCAGCGCCTCGGGCGACCGGTCCTCTCCTGCCAGTGCGAGCGCCGGGTCCCCAGGCAGGGCCCGCACACCGAGGAACACCACGACGGTCGACAACAACAGGGTCAGCGCTGACTGCCAGGCGCGCCTGAGTAGGTAGCGGATCACGAGGACCTACTTGGTGAACCCGGCGAAGGCCGCTCGGATCACGCCGTCCGGGAAGACCTGCAGGCCCTGCACCTTCTTGGAGACGGCGGTCAGGTTCCGCTGCCGGTAGAGGTAGATCAGCGCGTCATCCTGCTGAAGGATCGTCACCGCCTGCCCGTACAGCTTCTTGCGCGCCTCGACGTCGTTCGACTGACGAGCCTCGGTCAGCACGGCATCGAGCTGGGCATTGCTGTAGCCCGAGACGTTCTGGCTGCCGCCGGTACCGACGAAGTTCGTGATGTTGGCATCCGGGTCGATCCGCCCGCTCCAGCCCAGCTGCAGCAACTCGAAGTTGCCGCGGTCCTGCTCGTCGAGCAGGGAGGAGTACTCCACCGGATTGATCTTCAGGTCGAATCCGCCCTCCTTGACCATGGCCTGCAGCGCCTGCGCGAGACGCAATGTGTCGGGCGTGTTCGACGCGAGCATTGTCACCGGGTACGGCGTCGGAACACCCGCTTCGGCGAGCAGCTGCTTGGCCTTGGCGGGATCGTGCGCCGGGCACGTCTGCGCCTCCGGGGACGAGAACGGGCTGGCGGGAGAGATCGGCGAGCAGGCGACACCGAAGAGCCCGTTGAAGACCGCTTGGACCAGGGCCTTCCGATCGATCGCGTACTCGAAGGCCTGTCGGACCTTGGCGTTCTTCGCGATGGGGCGGTCGATGGGCTTGGGCGGTGTCCCGACGCCGTCGACGTTGCCGATGTTGAAGGTGAGGCCCTGGTACCCGAGAGACTGCGACTGCAGGACGGAGACAGCGGCGTCCGCTCGCAACGAGCCGACATCCTGGGTGGAGATGCTGTCGGCGACCTGGGCGTCGCCGGAGCGCAGGTTGGCAGCGCGGATGCTCGCGTCGCTGAGAATGTGCCACGAGATGGCGTCGAGGTGGACCTTGCCAGCGTCGTAGAAGTTGGGGTCCTTTACGACGTCGATGGAGTTCTGCGGCACCCGCTTGGCGAACTTGAAGGGTCCGACGCAGACCGGCGCCGAGGCGAAGTTCTCTCCCAGGCTGCCCAGCGCCTTCGGGCTCATGATCATTCCGGCGCGGTCCGCCAACGCTCCGACCAGGGGTGCGAACGGCTGCTTCAGGTGAACGACGACCGTCTGGGGATCAGGCGTGTCGACGCTCTCGATGGGACCGAGTTCGCTCTTGCGCGCCGACCTGGGGAGGGTCAGGTGTCGTTGCAGGGTGGCCTTCACCGCGGCGGAGTCGAACTGGGTTCCGTCCGCGAAGCGTGCGCCCTGACGCAGCGGGATGGTGACCGTCCTACCGTCGCTGCTGATGGCGGGGAGGGCGGTCGCGAGCTGCGGCACGACCTGCGCCTGCTCGTTCACGTCGTAGAGCTTCTGGCACATCGCCTGGAAGACGTAGCGCGAGTAGAGGCTCCGCGACAGGCTCGGGTCCAGGGCGTCGGGCTCCGCGGAGAGGGCGATGACCAGCTTGCCGCCTTGCTTCACCGCAGCGGGGTCGGCCGGCGTGCCGAAGGAATCCTGGCTTGCGGACTGGTTCCCGTCGGACTGGCCGCCGCCCCCGTTGTCCGACACCGGTGAGCAGGCCACGACGGTGCAGGCAACAACGACCGCCGCCACCGCGGCCCGGAGTGGAGCGAGCCTCCCCGGGCTCGTTTCGCTGAAGAAGAGGTTCGTCATTGGGAGCTCCTCAAGTGGGCGATTCGGGGAGCGTATGTTGTATACGATGCATGGCGCAAGGGATCTCCAGGTAGCCGCCGCACGGCCGCACATACGAAGATCATGGATAGACCCGGCCCGTGATCCGGGTCGGCCAGCTGGCAGACATCCAGTCAGCAGTGACCGGCGGGGTCGGGCCGAGGGATGACGGTGACGCCGCTGCGCCACCGTCATCGGACCCCGACTAGTGCGAGAAGGTGATGATCTGGGCGGTGCCCGGCGCGACGGTCACCGTCGACGAGGTGTGCTCGACCGGGACGGCGGTGGACTGTGCCGTACCGGCGGCAGTTCCCGCCGGCGTCACGGTGCGGTCGCCGAGGGTGATGCGACCGGCGTCCAGCGAGGCGAATCCCTCCGGCGCCGAACTCCGCAGCGTCACCTGCTGTCCCGTGCGGTACGACGATGGCAGCTGGAGGGTCACCGCGTCGTAGGCGCTCTCCGCCCTGGCCGGGTCCTGGACGTTGATGAGCACCACCGTCAGCGTGCCGTTCAGACCCATGACGGCGTACGCCCGGAGCTTGTCCAGGTCGGCGTCGGCGAGGTCCAGGTCGACGAACCGCCCCTGCGGCACCTGCCGGAACGCCCAGATGCCGTAGTACAGCGGAGTCGCCGACAGCTCGTTCGCGTCGAGCGCCGACTGGTCCGCCGCGCAGAAGGCGCCGTAGTAGCGGTAGGAGATCGGGTAGTCGGCGGAGTCGCGGGGCTGGAAGTCGCCGCAGATCGCTGCGGTGTTGGTGTGGAACTGCAGCCTGTCGACACCGCTCTGGGCCGCCTGGAGCAGGTAGTCCAGCGACCACAGGGAGGTGGCGTAGGAGTTGCTCACTTCCGGCATCCCGCTGCACGAGGCGGAGTTCGACTCGTTCAGCGTCATCGGGATCGTGCCGGGCAGCCGGTCGCCGACCGCCATGATGCCCGCAAGCTTGCTCCGGGTGTTCGTGTACGTGAGGGGGGACATCAGCTGATCGATGGTCACCCGGGACGAGCCGCAGTGGCTCCACGGATACCAGTGGGAGGCGAGTTCCGAGAGCACCTGCTGCGGGTTGGTGGCCTCGTCGGCCAGCGCCGCGGTCACGAACCCGTCCAGCCTGGTGTTGGTCTTCGCCGTGTTGGCCGATGGAGCGATCACCTTCAGGCGCGCCTGCGGCAGTGCCCGGTCGATGGCGGCTTGATACTGCTTGGCCGTCTCCCACATCTCGGCATCGGTCAGCGTGGTGACGTTGTCGTACTCGTTGCCCAACTCCACGCCCAGCAGGTCCCCGCCCAGGGTCTCGTAGGCGGCCGCCACCTCGGCGACCACCTGGTCGAGACTCACGTCGGGGGACGGGTCCCGCGCCGGATTCTTGATCTTGGAGGGGTCGATGACCGTCTTCAGCGGCGCGCCGAGGGTCACCTTCCAGCCCGTGTCGTCCAGCAACTGCTTGAGGCCGTTCAGGTCTGACTGGTCGACGGTGCCGCCGATCGCCTGCGGCGGAGCCGGCGCGTCACTCCACGCACCGAAGGCCGGCCACACCAGGTCCATCGAGTAGCCACCGAGTCGGATCACGCCATGGGGCCCGAGGGTCCGCAGCCGCTCGGCCATCCGCTCCCTCGTCAGGAAGCCGTGCGCGAAGTCCGCCGACTCCACCGAGAAGCCCTGGAACTCGTCGCCGAGCCGCGCGTTCTGCCCGTTCACGGTGGCGGTGAGGGTGAGGCTTGCAGTCGGGGGAAGGGCGTCGTCGGCGGCGGCTCGCATGCCGCTCCCGGCCGCCACCAGCCCGGCCGCCAGCACGCCGGCGACCAGCGACCGTCGCAGGAGGCGACGTCGGCGAACGGCGGCAGACGTCGCGGTTCGGGCTCCGCGATCCGGCTCGACAGGTGGGCTTGCGGTTTGAGCACTCATGCGCACTGGTTCTCCCTTGCAGCTGTGACCTCTCGCCGGGCCTCTCACCCCTGAGCGGGCGGGACCGGGCGTACGGCCGCGCAACATCGGCCCGAGATCGTCCGAACTGGTGGCGGTGCAATCGTTTGCTGCGTGATGGCAAGTCCAGCACCAGCGGTACGACTGGGCAAGGATTCACACCGATGAAACAAGTTTCAGCCGGACAGGGGCACCTGTCCACGCTGCGCGGCGTACAGGTCGGCGACGGACGGCGCGACCCGTGATCGGCGAGCAGCGATTCGAGGTCGCCGGAGAAATCGCGGGACAGGCCACTGCTGGTGTCCTCGACGCCCTGCACGCCGACGGTCACGCTGCGCGGCGCCACATCGGCGATCGTGACCGCGTACGGTCGGCCGTTCGTGATCCTGACGTTCCAATGCGCCATCCGCGCGCCGAAGAGGGGGCCCGACGCGGCGGAACCACCCACCCGCCCGTTGTTCTCGAGCGTGATGTCCGTCCGCGCGTTCTCGAAGGGCAGGGCGCGGTGGGTGTCGAACGTCCCCTCCGCCATGCGCCCCCGGCGGTAGACGTTCCCGGCCGAGAGCCCCTCGAGGTTGAGACCGTGATGGATGGCGCCGGAGGGAACGGGGACGCTGAACCGCTCGATCTCGAAGTCTTCCACGAGGTTGTCGTTGGACTGCATGCGGCAGGCGAAGCTGTGGTGGGCGGCCCGCCCGCCGACGGTCACGTCCGTGATGCTGATCGACTTGGCTGACGTGAGCCCGAACCCGAGGTCGCAGTTTTCGACGCGTACGTCCCGCGCCCAGCAGTCGTGGACCGCTTGGAAGCACACCCCGTTCGAGCCCGGGTGCCGGTTGTGGGCGGTCTGGGGGACGAGCTCGTTCCTGACCGTGAGGTGCTCGACGCCGGCGTCCCGCACGGTGGGGCCGATCGCGCGCAGCCGCGCCGGCCAGCCGGGCCGAAGGTCGTACTTGAGTGGCTGTGCCAGCCGGACGAGGCGCTCGCCGAGCACCGCTTCGACCCGCACGGGCCATTGCAGCGTCGCGTACTGCACGTACTGCCCGCCGGATCCCGTCACCAGTTGGGGCGCCCCGCGTGGCCAGTCGTAGTCCCGGGTCCCGGGAACGTCGCCGGCGAGGTGCTTCAGCAGGCCGGCGTCCGGCGGGTTCTGGCACTCCAGGACGACCATGTCACCGGGAGTCAGCCGGCTCGTGCCGGACACGACAAGGGTCCGCTGTCCGCGGGATGCGGCACCGACCTCGGCGAGCACGTCACCGAGCAGCCACCCCTCGGTCCCGGCGTAGTCCTCCGCCTCCGACCGGGCGCGGCGCTCGGGCGAGACGAACCAGATCTGCCCGCCGGTCCAGGACCAGCGGCTGTTGCCGTTGGACTGGCGGTTCGGCCGGTAGCCGTCGTCAAGGGTGCGCGCGAAATGCAGCACGGTGGAGTCCCGACCGACCCCGCGGAGCACCACTCCGGACCAGTGCATCCAGACCGGCCCGGACAGCGTGTAGGTCCCCGGCGGGACCAGCACGACGCCCCCACCGTGCTCGCCCGCCTGTCGTACGGCCGCATTGAACGCTGCCGTGCAGTCTGTCCCGTCGGGACGGGCGCCGAAGTCGGTGACCTTCGTGACCACCGAGGGCGTCGGCGGCCGCTCGCCGAGCCGGTAGCCGGCGGCCGACACGTCCGGCACGAGTGGATGACAGCCGGGGGCCTCCCGCCATTGTTCGAGGAGGTCAGCGGAGGCGTCCCTCGGCTGCGAGACGGCGTCCACCGCTGCGCCCGGGCCGGGCGAGCGGCGCCGGCCAGGGTTGTGGCGACGGTGGTGGCCGCCCCCAAGCCGAAGAGCCCTCGTCGGCTGATGGCGGGATGCGTGATCGGCGGCATGGCGTTTCCTCCGAGCCCTCGTCGCGTACGGAAAGCCTTGAAACCGTTTGCGGTCCGACGTTCACGACACCAAACACCTGGGCCAGCGGTCAATGCGTTCGAAGACTGAAACTTGTTTCATCCCACCGAATGCATTGACTGATGTACCAGCCGTTTGCTGGCATCAGGGGAACCGCAAACGGTTTCAGGAAGCTGCGCTGCTCCGGACGCACGCAGGCGCCTGACGAACCGGAACCCGTCCATCCCGGCACCAACGCGAGGACGTAGTCATGAGGATCCGCCTTCCCGGACCGATCACCGCCTGCCTGTCCGCCCTCGCCGTCGCGCTGGCGATGGTGCTGGTCGCGCCCGCCCACGGCGCCGGCGCGGCCGAAACGGGGATCCGTTTCACGTCGCCGAGCGGCAGCCTGCTCGGCGGCACCGTGGATCTCGAGGTCGACGCTCCGCCGGATACCACGGCCGTACGGTTCTACCTGGACGACGTCCAGCTGTCCGAGCTGACCGACGTGTATGCGCGGCAGACCAGGACCACCCCGGTCTGGGCGACCGCCACCGACGCGGCCTGGTTTCCGACCGGCTCACACACGCTGAAGGCCGAAGCGGACACCCCGTCGGGCACGCTCACGGCGACCAGGCGGGTCGTGACCGAGGCGCCACCGGCCGGCCCCGGAGTCCAGCACCTCGACGGCGGGTGGCAGTTCGCGACCGCCGCGGAACTGCCCGAGGGCGCCCTGGCGGGGACGGTACCGCCGGCGGTGCGGCCGGAGTACGACACCGGCGCCTGGCCGACCATCGTCGTACCCGACTCGTTCGGGGCCGTGCGGGCGAAGTGGAACGACGACAACGGCGTGGTCGGCGTCTACCGCCGGACCGTCGACCTCGACGCGCCCGATCCGGGTGAACGCACCGCCCTGGCCTTCGAATCGTGCTTCTGGACCTGCAGGTACTTCGTCAACGGCGTGGACGTGGGCAGCAGCACCGGCGGGTACCTGCCCACCCGGCTCGACCTGACCGGGGCGGTACGGCCGGGTACGAACACGATCGCGGTCGTGATCGACAACCGGGTCTCGACCATGGGCGAGTACGCCCGTCCGGTCCAGGGCCTGTACTGGAACTGGGGTGGCCTGCTCCAGCAGGTACGCCTGGAGCGCACGCCCGCTGTGGCGCTGACCGAGACCCGGGCCGAGGGAACGGCGGACGGGCAGCTGACCCTGCGCCCGACCGGCGTCAACGCCACCACGTCCCCCCGGCAGGTGACCGCGCTGCTGACCGTCGAAGGGCCGGACGGCTCACGCGTGCTCGGCCCGCAGCAGGTGCACACCACCGTGCCCGCCGGCGGCGGAGCCGCCACCCCGATCGAGCTCGACGTCCCCCGACCCGCCCTCTGGGACCTCGACCACCCCAACCTCTACAAAGTGCGCCTTCGTCCGCTGGGCGACGCCGCCTGGCAGGAACTCGTCGAGCAGACCGGCTTCCGCACCGTCGCCGTCCACGGCCTCGACCTGCTGCTCAACGGCAAGCCGATCCAGGACCTGCCCGGCTTCAACCGGCACGCCGACTACCCCGGACTGGGTCGCACCCAACCGGACGGGCTGGCCGACCGCGAGATCAAGACACTGCACGACAAGGGCTTCCGGATCTTCCGGCCCGCCCACTACCCCACCACCCCGGCCGAGCTGCATGCCGCCGACAAGTACGGCCTGCTGGTCATCGAGGAGATCAACAACATCAGCTCACAGCCGGGCACCTTCCTCGGCAGGTCGGAGGTGCAGGAGTTCGGCAAGCGGACGCTGGCCCGGATGGTCGCCCGGGACCGTAGCCACCCGAGCCTGTTCGCCTGGTCCGTCGGCAACGAGAACGCCACCGAGACCGACGGGGCCGTCGACTACGTCCGCGACGTCATCGGCTACGGGCGCAGCATCGATCCGACCCGGCTCTACACCCAGGTCTCCCACCGGCACACCCGCGACCGGGCCTACCCCTACCAGGACTTCTTCGCGACCAACTACTACGCCGGCTGGTACTCCACGCTGGAGAGCCTGACCTCGCACCTGGACGCGTTGCAGAAGATGACCGGGCAGCCGATCCTGCTGAGCGAGTACGGGGCGGAAGCGGTCCACCAGCGGGACGGGGTGGGTCGCGGGACCGAGTTCTACCAGGCCTCCCTGATCGACGAGCACAACCGGCTGTTGAACAACCGGCCGCACCTCATCGGCAAGATGTACTGGACCTCGACCGAGTTCTGGTGCACTCCGACGTGGGGATCCGGACAGAACCCGGAACCGGTGCCGCCCTTCCACACCAAGGGGCTCGACACCTACCACCGGTCCCACAAACTCGGCTGGCGGGTGATGTTCTCGCCGGTGCGGATCGCCCGGGCCAGCGTCCTCGCAGCGCCTCTGGACCAGCCGGGAACGCTGCACCAGCGGGTGACGATCGTGGACGCGCTCGGCCACGGCGGCCACGGCACGGTCGTGGTCGAACCCCCGCCGGGCTTCGCCGCGCAGCCGGTGCCCTTCACGGTGCCCGCCGGCGGCGAAACCACGGTCGACGTCACGCTGACCGGGACACTCACCGCCGACCACCTCTCCTCGGTCGGGTTCGTGCGGGCCGTCGTCGACGCCGACACCGAAGCCCTGCCGGCGCCGTTCACCGTGCGCAGCAGCGACACCGTCACCAGCCCGGCAGGTGACGACTTCGACTCCGGCACGCTGGACTCCGGCTGGCAGATCATCCGGCCGGACGGCTCCGGCTGGAGTCTCCAGGACCGGCCCGGCTCGCTCCGGCTGTCGACCCTCGCCGGTGGCGAGACGGTGCCGGCGGCGACGGCCGGAACCTGTTCGTGCGCACCGACACGCCGCAGGCCGATTTCAGCGCCACCGCCACGCTCGACGCGCCGCAACTGTCCGCGGACTTCCAGCAGGTCGGGCTCTACGCGTACGTCGACGACGACAACTATGTGAAGGCCGACCTCGGCTGGGTCGACGGGCGACGCGCACTGGAGTTCCTGGCCGAGTCGGGCGGAAAGATCGGCAGCCGACTGTCGATCCCGTACGGCGGACAGTCCGCGCACCTACGGCTGGTGCGCCGGGGCGCGGACGTCGCCGCGGAGTATTCGAGCGACGGCCGGGACTGGTACCCGCTGGGCACCGCGAGCCTCGGCGGGTCGCCGAAGGTGGCGGTGCAGGCCGTCGGGGGCGGCGCCGCACCACCGGTTGTCCCGACATACGTCGACGACCTCACCGTCCTGACCTCCGGGCACGTCTCGGTGCAGGGCCTGATGCTCCCCGACCAGCCGTTGTTCACGGGCGAGGCGGGGCAGGTCGGGATCACCGTCGCCAACGGCACCGACCATCCGGTCTCCGTCGACGCCCGCCTGGCCGTCCCCGCGGGCTGGGTGTCGGGGGCGACCTCGCAAGCGGTGCCGGCGTTCGCGAAGGTCACCATCCCGGTCTCCGTGACCCCCGCGCAGGCGCCGCAGGTGGCGACCCTCGCCACGGCGGTGACGGCGACCGACTCGCCGGTGTACGGCCGGCCGGAGGCACGAGCGGTGACCGCGCCGCGGGGTGACCAGGTGCGGCTCGCGCTCGATGCCGGCACCGCGAACAGCCCGCTGTTGCCGACGTACCGCCGGTTGTCGCCCTCCGACGGCTGGGATCCGGCCAGGGGCTACGGCTGGATCGGCACCCCGCCGCAGTCCCGCGACCGCGGCGGACCGGACAGCCTGCGCCGGGACATCGTGACCGACCGCGCGGCCGCCACCCTGCGACTCGACGTACCGGCCGGCAGCCACGACGTCCACCTCCTCGTCGGCGACGCCAGCTTCGCCGCCGACCCGATGACGGTGTCCAGCGAGGGCCGCACGCTCGCCCACCTGGACAGCCCGTCGCCGACCGGCGAGTTCCGCTGGCTCACGTTCCCGATCGACGGGGGGCCGAACGGCCGCACGGTCGACCTGACCCTCGCCGCGGACAACGCCGGCCAGTACTGGCGGTTCGCCGCACTCGCCATGTCCTGATCCCGACCACGGAACATGTCCTGATCCGACCACGAAAGGCGTACGCGCATGAGGAATCGTCCCGCCCGCGGCGTCGCCGCCGCTGTGGCGCTGGTGGTGCTCGCCTGTCCCGGCGTGAGCTTCGCCGAGTCCCCCGGTACGGCGACGGGCCCGGTCCACGCGTCGGTACGGCTCGACCCACGGCCCATGGTCGGCGGCGGGTCCGTCCCCGCACACTTCGTCGGCTTCAGTGTCGAGTGGTCCCTGATCGAGCGGTACATGGGACCGACCGCCCGGCCGGCCTTCGCCAACCTGCTGGGCAACCTGGGGACCGGCGTGCTGCGGATCGGTGGGTCGTCGCAGGACGTCATGCCCTTCGACGCGACCGCGGTCAACACCAATGAGGTGATAACCCCGGAGGACCTCGCCGACATCCGCGCGACCCTCGACGCCGCGAACGCCGACCACATCGCGGGCGACGGCACGCCGAACTGGGGTGTCATCCTCGGCACCGCCATGTCGCCGCCCACCGCCCAGCGGCCGTGGCGGGTCCCGGAGCACGCCCGGGCCTTCGTCACACAGGGGGTCGGACCGGCGTTCGCGGGGGCTGACGAGGACGTGGCCGCCGTCTCGCTCGGCAACGAGCCGGACCTCTCCTACCGCTATGACCTGCAGCAGTACCTGGGCGACTTCGCCGCCTTCTCCGGCGCGAACGCCACCCGGCCGTACCCGATCGTCACCCCGAACACGAGCGAACCCATCGCGCCCTGGACCAGCATCGCCAACCGCAGCGTGGAAACGCGCTTCTTCTGGGACTGGCCGGCCATCCTGGACGCCACCGCCCCGGCGACGAAGGCGAACGCCGGCGCGTTCGGGGCCTGGGCCGCTGATCACTTCTACCCACTGGCCCGCACGTGCGCCACGGACCCGTACCGCTGCCCGACGATCCCGGCGCTGCTCTCCGACGAGCGGTCGGCCAACTTCAACTACCAGGTGTACACGCACGCCAACGAGGCGGCCCGCCGCGGCCTGGGCTACCGGGTCGAGGAGCTGAACACCGCCGCGGGGCGGGGCGCGCACGGTGTCAGTGACGTCGCCGCCAGCGCCGTCTGGGCGCTCGACACGATGTTCAACGCGGCGTGCCCGCAGCCGCCGCACGCCCCGTCGGTCAACGCGGAGTGCGGCACCGGCGCCATCGGGGTGAACTTCCACAACGCCGAGGTGCGGGCCTTCTTCCACCCGGAGGAGGGCAACGGCTACTACAACGCGATCAACTTCGACCCGTCGGCGGCAATGGGCGCGCCGACCCCGGCGCCCGAGTACTACGCACTGCTGCTGTTCGCTCGGCTCGCGCAGGGCACGACCGGGCTCCGGCCGATGCCCGTGGCGGTCAACGCACCGCAGGGCGGGCAGGTGAAGGCCTGGCGCGTCGACGGCGGCGCGTCGGAGCGACGGGCGTTCCTCATCAACAAGGGTGACCAGCCGGTTTCACTCGACGTGGCGGCGCCCGGCGCCACGTACGAGATCGACCGGATGACGCCGGACGACCCGAGCGGCGCCGGCCGCACCCTCGACGCACCCGGCGTACGCATCGACGGGCTGCCGGGGTGGACGCGTCCGGCTCATCCGTTGGCGGTGAGCCGGGCCACGTGGTCCGTCAGGGCCGCCCGGAATCCGTCGTGCTCGGGAAGGTCCGCGCCGAAGATCTCCTCGACGCGCAGCAGCGAGTCGACCAGCCGTGGCGGATCGCCCGCGTCGGCGGCCGCGGCGGCGCGCAACCGGTCTGCCAGCGGGTCGTCCAGCGGGAGGTCGCGGCCGTGGACGTCCCGGCCCCGGGCCACGTACGTCATCCACGCCGCGACGGCGAGCGCGGCGTGCTGCGGAACGGCGCCGGCGGCCAGCCGGTCCCGGACGGTGCCGAGCAGCCGGACCGGCAGCTTTTGGGATCCGTCCATCGCGACCTGGACGGTGCGGTGCCGCAACGCGGGGTTGGCGAAGCGCCGCAGCACCCCCCGCCGGTAGTCGGTCAGGTCCAGGCCGTCGGGCACCCGCAGCGTCGGTGCCACGTCCTCGACCATGAGTGCCTCGGCGGCCGCCGCCAGCTGGTCGTCGGAGAGCGCCGCCGCGATCGTGTCGTACCCGCCCAGGGCGCCCAGGTAGGCCAGCAGCGAGTGGGTGGCGTTGAGCATCCGCAGCTTCACCGCCTCCCAGGCGGCGACGTCCTTGGTCGTCACCGCGCCGGCGAGCTCCCAGGCGGGCCGGGCGGCGGCGAAGTCGTCCTCGATGACCCACTGGCCGAACGGCTCGGCCACGACGACGCCATGGTCCGCCAGCCCCAGCACCCTTCGGGCGTCGGCGCGGTCCGCAGCCGTCGTGGCCGGCACGATGCGGTCGACCATGCAGCACGGAAAGCGCACCGACGTCCCGATCCAGTCGGCGAGACCGCCGAGCCCGGACGACGGCAGCGCGTCCAGGAAGTCGTGCACCAGTCCCCGCAGGACGTGACCGTTGCCGACCAGGTTGTCGCAGGAGAGCACCGTGACCGGTCCGGCGCCCCGCTCCCACCGGCGCTGCAGGCCCCGCACGAGCTGGCCGACCACGGTCCGGGGCGGCTGGCCGGCGACGTCGGCCAGGACCTGCGGGTCGGACAGGTCCAACCGGCCGGCCCCGTCACGGCGGTAGCCCTTCTCCGTCACGGTCAGGGTGACCACCCGTACCGCCGGGTCGGCGATCCGATCCACGACGGCGGCCGGCTCGGCCGCGCCGAAGAGCACCTCCCGGACGCTGCCGAGCACCCGCAGCGGCGCCGCGCCGGGCCCGCGTTCCAGCACGGAGTACAGACCGTCCTGCGGAATCAGTTGGTCACGCACCGACGCCGACCGCTGGGTCACGCCGGCGACGCCCCAGTCGTCGTGGCCGGCCGCCGCCGCGGCCAACTCGGTGAAGACCACCTGGTGGGCCCGGTGGAAGGCGCCGATCCCGAGGTGCACGATCCCCACCCGCAGCGACCGCGGGTCGACCGGCGGCGGCGTCCACCGCCCGCCCGACCCGGTCCGGCGCAGTTGCTGTTCCAGCGTCCGCAGGTCGAGCCGCTGGCCCACGGCCCCGTCACTCACAGCACTGCCCCGAGCTGCCACGGCACGATCTCCTCGCCACCGAGGCCCATCTCCTCGCTGGCGGTGCGCCGGCCGGACGCGACGTCGAGCAGCAGGTCGTAGACCCGCCTTCCCATCTCCTCGACGGGGAGATTCCGCTCGACGACGGGCGAACAGTCCAAGTCGATGTCGCCGGCCATTCGCCGGGCCAGCTCGCCGTTGCTGGCGAGCTTGACCGTCGGGACCGGGCGGCTGCCGAAGACCGAGCCGCGGCCGGTGGTGAAGCAGATCAGGTTCGCGCCGCCCGCGACCATTCCGGTCACCGACACGGGGTCGTAGCCGGGGGTGTCCATGAAGACCAGTCCCGGACGGGGGATCTGCTCGGCGTAGTGCCGCACCGCCGCCAGCGGGCTGTGGCCCGCCTTGGCGACCGCGCCCAGCGACTTCTCGAGGATGGTGGTGATGCCGCCCTCCTTGTTGCCCGGCGAGGGGTTCGCGTCGAGCGTCGTGCCCTGCCGCCGCGTGTACTCCTCCCACCAGCGGATCCGCTCCATCAGCGCCCCGGCGACGTCGGCGCTGGTCGCCCGGTCGGCGAGCAGGTGCTCCGCGCCGTACACCTCGGGGGTCTCGCCGAGCACCGAGGTCGCTCCGGCGGCGACGAGCAGGTCGGAGGCGACGCCCAGGGCGGGGTTGGCGGTCAGACCCGACCACCCGTCGGAGCCGCCACACTGCAGGCCGAGGACGAGCTCCTCCACGCCGACCTCGCGGCGTTCCGTCCCGGCGAGCTCGCGCACCATGGCGCGGACCAGCTCGACGCCGTGACCCACGGCGGCCGCCGTGCCGCCCATGTCCTGGATCGTGTACGCGGAGACCGGTAGGTGCTCGGCGACGCCGAGCTCCGCCATGAATCCGGCCACGGCGTTGACCTCGCAGCCGAGCCCGATCACCACCAGCCCGCCGATGTTCGGGTGGCGGGAGTAGCCGGCGAGGGTGCGGCGCAGCAACTCCCACCCCTCGCCCCGGTCGGCCATGCCACAGCCGGTGCCGTGGGTCAGGGCGACCACCCCGTCGACGCCGTCGACGCCCTCCGCGTCGTCCTCGGTGACCCGGGCGACCTTGCGGGCGACCGTCGCCGAGCAGTTGACCGTGGTGAGGACGCCGACGTAGTTGCGCGTGGCGACCCGGCCGTCCGGACGGCGGTAGCCGTGGAAGGTACGCCGGAGGTCGGCGGGCACCTGCGGCGCGGGCTTCGCCGAGCCACCCCCGTCCCGTACGGCGGCGTCCTGCGGCATTCCCAGGTTGTGTACGTGCACGTGCTCGCCGGCGCGTACGGGGGCGAGGGTCCGCCCGATCACCTGGCCGTACTTGCGTACCACCGCGTCGGCCGGCAGGTCGCGCAGGGCGACCTTGTGTCCGGGGGGTATGTCGTCGCGCAGGACGACGGGTCCCGCGCCGCCCGCCGGCACGGAGGCGCCGGCGGGCATCGCCGACGTCGCCACGGCCACGTCGTCGTCGTGGTTCAGCACCACCAGGCTCACGTCGACACCTCCAGACCGGATGTACGGGCGACCAGCCGGCGCGACTCGTCCAGGCCGGCCAGGTAGCCGGTGCCGCCGTGCCCCCGCAGGGACAGCGCCGCCGCGGCCGCGCCGAGCCGCACCGCGGCGCACAGGTCGTCGCCGAGGGCCAACCGGGCCGCCACCGTGCCGGTCAGCACGTCGCCCGCGCCGGTCTGGTCGGCGACGTGATCGACCGGGTAGGCGGGAACCGCAGTCAGGTCGCCGCCGTCGTCGAGCAGCACTCCCCTGCTGCCCTGGGTGAGGGCGACCGCCCCGGCCCCGAGAGCACGCAGCGCGGCGCAGGCCTCGGCTGGTCCCGCGGGCGTAGCGCCGAGCAGCGCGCCGGCCTCTCGGGGCCATGCCGGGGTGACCAACCGCGCGTACGGTGCGAGCGTCCGTAGGTGGCTGCCGGCGGTGGCCGCGTCGACGAGTCGGGGACGCCAGTTCGGGTCGTAGATGAAGCAGCGGGCAGCGCGTGCGGCGGCGTGCACGGCCGACCGGGCCGACGCCGAGATGGCGCAGGCCACGCCGCTGGCGAGGACCACCCCGGCCCGAGCCGCCGCCTCGGGCACATCGCTGTCGGTCAGGCTGGACCCCGCGCTCCCGCGCCGGACGTAGACGAACTCGCGCTGCCCCTCCGGGTCGGCGTGCTGGAGGTAGAGACCGTGCTGGCCCGCGGTCCGCACCAGCAGCGACGTGTCCACCCCGAGTGCCGCCACCCGGGCCACCAGTTGGTCGCCCAACTCGTCGTCGGGAACCCGCGCCAGCAGGCAGGTGTGGGCACCCGCGGCGGCCGCCGCGGCAGCGGCGTTGAGGGCGTCGCCGGAGAAGCCCAGCCGCAGTTGCGTCCCGTCGCGCAGCGGCTCGAGCGCGGTCAGCTCGACGAGAACCTCGCCGATGACCAGTACGTCCGGGGCCTGGCCGGGCAAGCCCGTCACCATGGATGCACCGTGCCGTCCTCGAGCCGGTTCACCGGCAGGTACGCGGGCGAGTAGGGGTACCGGGCGGCGGCCTCCTCGTCGATGTCCACGCCGAGGCCGGGCGCCTCCGACGGGTGCAGGTAGCCGCCCTCGAAGTGGTAGTCGTGCGGGAAGACCTGGTCGGTCTGGTCGGTGTGCCGCATGTACTCCTGCAGTCCGAAGTTCGGGATCGCGATGTCGAGTTGCAGGGCGGCGGCCATGCAGACCGGGGACAGGTCGGTGGCCCCGTGCGAGCCGCTGCGAACGTGGTGCAGGGCGGCGAAGTCGAAGATGCGGCGCAGGTGGGTGATGCCACCGGCGTGCACGACGGTGGTACGGATGTAGTCGATGAGCTGCTCCCGGATGAGCTGGCTCGCGTCCCAGACGGTGTTGAACACCTCTCCCACCGCCACCGGTGTGGTGGTGTGCTGTCGGATGAGCCGGAAGCCCTCCTGCAGGTCGGCCGGGACGGGATCCTCCATCCAGGTCAGCGCGTACGGTTCCAGGCTGCGCCCGAGCCGGGCGGCCTCGATGGGCGTCAACCGGTGGTGCACGTCGTGCAGGAGCCGCAGGTGGGGCCCGAACTCGTCGCGGACCCGGGCGAACACGGCGGGCACGTGCGCCAGGTATCGCTCGGTCGACCAGGTGGCCTCGCTGGGCAGTGCGGCGTCGGCCGGCTCGTAGAACATCTTGTCGCCGCTGACGCCGTAGGTCTTGGCCAGGCCCGGCACACCGCATTGCACGCGCACCGCGCGGTAGCCGAGGTCGACGAAGCGCGCCACCTCGGTCAGCACCTGGTCGACCGTCTCACCGTTGGCGTGGCCGTACACCGTCACGCCCTCGCGGGACCGGCCGCCGAGCATCTGGTAGACCGGCAGGCCCGCCACCTTGCCCTTGATGTCCCACAGCGCGGTGTCGACCGCGGCGATCGCGCTCATCGTGACCGGCCCGCGGCGCCAGTACGCCCCCTGGTACAGGTACTGCCAGGTGTCCTCGATGCGGGCCGGGTCGCGGCCGATCAGCAGCGGTACGACGTGGTCGCGCAGATACGACGCCACGGCCAGCTCGCGGCCGTTGAGGGTGGCGTCGCCGACTCCGGTGACCCCCTCGTCGGTGACGATCTTCAAGGTGACGAAGTTGCGTCCGGGACAGGTGACGATGACCCGGGCATCAGCGATCTTCACGCTTCCTCCTTCCGGTCGTCGGCCGCGGCGAGCAGCTCGGCCAGCCGGTCCGCGGCGCCCGGCCGCAGCAGGTCGCTGCCCACGCCCACGGCGCAGGCACCGGCGCGCAGCCAGTCCGGCACCGCGTCCAGGGCGATTCCGCCGGTGGGCACGAGATCTGCGCCGGGCATCAGCTGCAGCAGACTTGTCAGATAGGCGGGGCCACCCACGTGGGCCGGGAACACCTTCACCGCCCCGCGACCCGCTGCGGCCGCCACCTCGCCCGGGGTGAACGCGCCCTCCAGGAAGGGCAGACCGCTGCTCTGCGCGACCTGCCGCACGTCGGGTGCCGGCCACGGGCTGACCAGGAACTGCGCGCCCGCCTGGACCGCCTGCCGCGCGATCGTGTCGTTCGTGACGGTGCCCAGTCCGAGCAACGCGCCCTCGGGCGCCTCGCGGCGGGCGTCCCGCAACGCCAGTGCCCAGTCCGGGGTCGTGGCGGTCAGCTCGACCACTCGTAGCCCCTGCGCGAACATCGCCGCCGCGGCTGCCGTGGCCTCCCTCGCCGACGGCAGCCGCAGCACCGGTAGCACGCGCTGCCCGTGCAGGGTGGCACGCGCCCAGGTCACGGCTCCGGCTCCTCTTTCACCCGGGCGACGAGCTGGGTCGGGTTGACATAGCGCAGGGCGATGACGAGCAGCACGAGCATCATCGACGTGTAGATCACGGCCATGGCGTCCACCGACTGCTGCGCCCGGATGCCCGCGGCCGACATCGAGTAGTAGAGGGCGACGACCAGGGTCTGCGAATCGGGACCGGCGGTCAGGAAGGTCAGCTCGAACATGCCGACGGTCCGGACGAGGACGAGGATGGCGGAGGCCAGCATCCCGGGCAGCAGCAGCGGCGCCAGCACCCGCAGGAACATCGACCGCAACCCCGCTCCGCACATCCGGGCCGCGCTCTCGATGCGTGGGTCGATCTGCTCGATGAACGGCGTCATCGTGAGGATGACGAAGGGGACCGACGGCACCAGGTTCGCCAGGACGACGCCGGACAGGTGGCCGGCGAGTCCGAACTTGTAGAGCACCGTCGCCAGGGGAATGCCGTAGGTGATGGGCGGCATCAGGATCGGCAGCAGGAAGACCAGATAGGCGGCGCGCTTGCCCGGGAAGCTGCGGCGGGCGAGCACGTATGCCGCGGGCACGCCGATCAGCAGCGAGAGCCCGACGACGAGCAGCGACACCTCCAGGGTCACCAGGATGACCTGGCCCAGGGTGAACTGGTGCCACGCGTCGCTGTACCACTTCGCGGTGAAGCCCTCGGGGAGCCAGGTGTCGAACCACTGCCGGCCGAACGAGCTGACCAGCACGGATCCGACGACCCCGAGGAGGTTGAGGAAGAAGAAGATGACCGCGCCCCAGACCAGCCAGGCGGCCGGACGGGCGACCAGTCGCCGGCGTGGCCGGGCCGGGCCGACGCCCGGTACGCCGGTGCCGGGGATACCGGTGACGCTCACCATCAGCCCTTACCTCCAGAGGATCCGGTGTAGAGGCGGGTCCGCGCGAGCAGCACCACCGAGATGATGACCAGCTCGATGGCGCCCATCACCATGGCGATCGCCGAGGCGTACGGGTAGTCGTACTGCTCGTACGCCGCCTGGTACGCGGCGATGGAGATGACCCTGGTCTCGCCGGCCGGGTTGCCGACCAGGACCGCCGAGGGGAAGACGCTGAAGGCGAGGACGAAGGTCAGGCAGAACGTCGTGGCCAGTCCTGGCATCAGCAGGGGCAGGGTGACCGTCCGGAACCGCTGCCACCAGCCGGCGCCGAGCGTCGCCGCGGCCCGCTCCAGGGTCGGGTCGATGCCCGACAGGTACGACAGCACGAGCAGGAAGGCGAACGGGAAACCCGTGATGATCAGGGAGAAGAAGACGCCCCAGTAGTTGTGGACGAGGCGTACCGGCTCGTCGGTGAGGTGCAGCGCCATCAGGACCCGGTTGAACCAGCCCGTCGGGCCGAGGAAGTTGAGCAGGCCCTGGGCGGTCAGCACGGTGCCCAGGGTGATGGGTACGACGAGCAGGATGGTGACCAGCCGCTTGCCGCGGAACCGCCCCCGCATCCGGTACGCGATGGGCACCGACGCCAGCACGTTGAGCAGGGCCGCCGGCAGTGCCAGCCCGAGGGTCGTCCAGATGGTCCCCCGCTGGTAGGCGTCCCCGAAGAAGCGGGCGTAGTCGCTGAACGGGCCACCCTTGGTGGGCTGGAACGACAGGCCCAGCCCGTAGAAGAACGGATACAGGAACAGCAGCACCACGAAGAGCACGGCCGGCGCGAGCAGCCACAGCTGACCGTCCACGCCGCGTTCGGCGAGGCGGTGCCGCCAGTGGGCGCGAGGCGTACGCGGCGGGCCGGTGGCAACCGTGGCGTGCGGGGAGGTCGTGACGCTCATCCGACCCGCCCCGGTTCCGCCAACCTGGCGCCCGCCGGATCGGCCAGCGGGGCGCTCGGGGCCTCGTCGGAGTCGCTCGGGAAGACGAGCAGCCGCTCGGGGTCGATGCTCAGCGCGACCGCGTCGCCGGGTGCGACCCGCCGGTCGGTGCGCAGGTGGACCCGGATGCCGGTAGCGGTACGCGCCTCTGCCGCCAGTTCCCGGCCCTGGTACTCGACCACCTCGATCTCCGCCGGCATCGTGTTCGTCGCCGCCTCACCCGGTTCGCCGACCCGCACGTCCTCCGGTCGCACTCCGGCCATCACGGCGTCGCCCGGTGCGACGTCGCCCATCGGGTCGCCCACGAGGCGGAACCCGTCGGCCTCCACCGCCACGAGCGCGCCCTGCGGGGACACCGCCCGCATCGGCCACAGGTTGCGGTAGCCCATGAAGTCAGCGACGTGCCAGTTGGCCGGCCGGGTGTGCAACGTCTGCGGCGAGCCGATCTGCTGGACGCGGCCGGCGCGCAGCACGACGAGGCGGTCGGCCAGCGACAGCGCTTCCTCCTGGTCGTGGGTGACGTAGACGGTCGTGAGGCCCAGCGACTGGTGCAGCCGCCGGATCTCCGTACGCATCTCGAGCCGCAGTTTGGCGTCGAGGTTGCTCAGCGGCTCGTCCATCAGCACCAGCGACGGCTCGAGGACCACGGCCCGGGCGATGGCCACCCGTTGCTGCTGTCCGCCGGAGAGTTGCCCCGGCAGCTTGCCGGCGTGCTCCTCCAGACGGACGAGACGGATGGCCTCCGCGGTGCGCCGGCGGATCTCGTCCCTGGGCAGCCGCCGCATCCGCAGTCCGAACGCGACGTTCGCGCGTACGGACATGTGCGGAAACAGCGCGTAGTTCTGGAAGACCATGCCGAAGCCGCGGCGTTCCGGCGGCAGGGTGTCGACCCGCCGCTCGTCCTGCCAGATGCTGCCGGCGGTCAGCGGCAGCAGCCCGGCCAGGCAGTTCAGCGCGGTCGACTTGCCGCAGCCCGAGGGACCGAGCAGCGCGATGAACTCGCCCGTCCGAATCGTCAGATCCAGGCCGGCCAGTGCGTCCTGGCTGCCGAAGCGGCGGGACACACCATCGAGCCGCAGCTGCGAGAAGCCGGGCGTGGTCCCGGTCATCCCTGCTTGACCTTTCCGCTGCCGATCTCGCGGTCCCACCGGTCGAACGCCGCCACCAGCGCCTTCGCGTCCAGCGGAACCTCCGTCGGGTTGCTCGCGATCAGCGCGTCGTACTCCGGACGGCCGAAGTTCCTGATGGCGTCCTGGCTCTTCTGCGGCGCCATCGAAAGCTCGACTCCCTTGACGGCGGGCCCCGGGTAGAAGTAGCCGTCGTCGAAGGCCTTCGCCTGCTGCTGCGGGGTCAGCATGAAAGCCAGCAGGGCCAGGACGGCCGCCTGCGTGTCCGTCGAGGCGCCCTTCGGGATGACGGCGTAGTGCGCGTCGGTCACCCAGTGGAACCCCTGCATCGAGCTGACCTTGGCCTCCTTGGGCACCGTCCCGAGCACGCGGGGGTTGATGTCCCAGCCGGTCGTCGAGGCGATCACCTCCACGGACCCGTTGGCCAGGTTCTTCATCGTCTCCGTCGTACCGCTCGGGTAGTAGGAGACGTACTGGTTGAGCTCCTTGAGGTAGGCCCAGGTCTTGTCCCACCCGTTCACCGGGTCCTTCGGATCCTTGTCCCCGAGGATGTAGGGCAGCCCCATCAGGAAGGTCCGCCCCGGGCCCGAGTTCGACGGACGGGCGTACTGGACCTTGCCCGGGTGCGCCTTGGCGTAGGCCAGGAGCTGGTCCGCGGTGGTCGGCGGGTTCTGGACCTTCGCCGGCAGGTACTCCAGCAGCGGCCCGGACGGGTAGTAGGTGACGGTCACGCCCGCGTTGCCGGCGAGCTTCTGCATCGCGGCGGCCGGTTCGAGGTAGTCCTTCATGCCGGTCAGGCGGTCCTCGAACTTGGGCAGCACGTCCATCCACAGGCCCTGGTCGATGCCGGCCGCCAGCCCGTCCACGCCGGTGAGCACCAGGCCGATGTCCACGCGTCCCGCGTTCTGCTGCGCCTTGATCTTGCCGGCGAGTTCCGGCGCCGGGGACTTGGAGTAGGTCACCCGGGAGATGATGTCGGGATTGTTCTTGACGAACTCGTCGATCATCCCCTGCGTCAGCTGAAGGTTGCCCGCCACGTCGAGGACGTTGAGCGTCACCGCCTTCTTCGGCTTCTGCGGCACCTCGCCGTTGCTGTCGCCGCCGGCACCGGAGTTGTCCGGCGCTCCGCAGGCAGCGGTGACGGTGAGGATGGACGATGCTGCGGCTATCAGGGCGCTCCGCCGGGTAATGCCCATGAACGTTCCCTTCCTCGATCAGCCCGAAGGCCGGGTACGGCCGCGTTCCGGCCAGGATTGTCAGTTGGTCTGCGCGACTCCGGTCGAGGCACGCACGAGCAGTTGGGTCGGCAGTTCCCGGCGGGCGTTGCGTACGCCCTCGGGTTGCTCCAGCAGTGAGATCAGCAGGTCCACGGCGGCGCGCCCGGCCTGCGCCTTGCTGAGTGAGACCGTGGTGAGTGCCGGCGCGGACATGGTCGACATCTGGATGTCGTCGATGCCGATCACGCTCATGTCCTCGGGCACCTGGACGCCGCGGTCGCGCAGCCGGCCGAGCAGACCGAGTGCCATCAGGTCGTTGTAGGCGATGACCGACGTGACGCCGGAGGCGATGATGAGATCCGCCGCGGCGACCCCGCCTTCGAAATGGGGCGGGAAGTGACCGGCCACGACCAACTCCATGCCGGCCGCGGCGGTCGCGGCGCGCAGGCCGCGGAGCCGGTCTCGGGACGACCAGGAGGTACGCGGCCCGCCTACCCAGGCGACCCGTCGGTGGCCGAGCGCCTGGAGATGAGCGACCGCCTGCCGCATGCCGTCCACGTTGTCGAAGACGACGGACGGAACGCTGCCGAAGCGGCGGTTGACCATGACCAGGGTGGTGCTCTCGCACAGGTCGCGGATCTCTTCCTCCCGGGCCGGGGAGAGCAGAGGATGAGGCCGTCCACCTGCTTGCCGAGGACCCGGATGAGTCCGACCTCGGCCGTCGGGTCCTCGTCCGTGTCGGCGAGGAACACGGCGTAGTCCGCCTCCCGCGCCCTGGCCTGCACGCCCTTCACGACGCTCGGGAAGAAGGGGTTGGCCAGGTCCGGCACGATCAGGCCGATGTTCCCGGTGCGGCCGGTGATGAGACCCCGGGCGGCGCGGTTGGGCGCGTAGCCCAGCCGCTGGGCTGCCCGGAGTACGCGTTCACGCGTCGTCGGGTTGACCATCTCGGGCATCGACAGGGCGCGGGACACGGTGGACGGTGAGACGCCCGCCTCGCGAGCCACCTCTCGGATCGTTGCTCGCACGGCCCCACCTCCTCCGCCGGTGAACGACAACCGTCAGTCTGAAACCGTTTGCAGTTACATGTCAATACTCGGTTGCGTAGATGTTTCGGAACGTTGAACGCCTCTCGCCTTGTAGCCGACGGGCCCTAGTGCAATCCTTTGCAGGACCGGTTCGACGAGGCGCCAAAGGAGAGTTGCGTGGCACAGCTGCGTCTGCATCCCGACCGAGCCCTGCCGGCAGGGCAGGACGTCCGACCCGTCGCCCGCCGGATCTACCAGGCCACCCGTGAGCTGTCGCTGCTGTGCATGCACGGGCACGTGGACGCGGCCGTGTTCGCCGACGACCAGCGCTTCTCCGACCCGGCCCAGCTGCTGGTGGTGCCCGACCACTACGTCACGCGGATGCTGGTCTCGCAGGGCGTGCCGCTGGAGCAGCTCGGAGTGCCCCGCGTGGACGGCGGTCCGGTGGAGGCCGATCCCCGGGAGATCTGGCGGCGCTTCTGCGCCCACTGGCACCTGTTCCGCGGCACGCCCAGTCGGTACTGGCTGGAGCACGAGATCGCCGAGGTCCTGAAGATCGACATCGCGCCCGGTCCCGACACCGCCGACGAGCTGTACGACCTCATCGACGCCCGGCTGGCCGAGCCGGGTTTCCGGCCGCGGGCGCTGCTGGACGCCTTCAACATCGAGCTGATCTCCACCACGGACTCCGCCACCTCGACGCTCGAGGACCACGCCAGGCTGGCCGTGGCAGGGCTCGGCGCACGGGTGGTGCCGACCTTCCGGCCCGACGCGTTGACCCATGTCGGGCACGCCGGCTGGATCCGGCAGGTGCGGCGGCTGCAGGAGCTCTCCGGCGTGGACACCGGGGACTACGACGGATTCATCGCGGCTCTGCGCAGCCGCCGGGAGACCTTCGCCCTGGCCGGGGCGCGCGCCACTGATCACGGCCACCTCACCGCCGCCGCCGAGCCGCTGCCGGTCCCGCAGGCGAGGCGGGTCTACGCCGAGGCGTGCCAGGGCAGCGTGAGCGACACGGCGGCCGCCGCCTTCGCCAGCCACATGCTCTTCGAGATGGCTCGGATGTCCTGTGACGACGGCCTGGTCATACAGATCCACCCCGGAGTGCTACGCGACCACGATCCGGCGGTCCACGCCGCCTTCGGCTCCGATCGGGGGTTCGACATCCCGGTGGCGGCCGAATTCACCCGCGCCCTCCAGCCGATGCTCAACGCCTTCGGCCGGGACCCGCACTTCCGGCTGGTGCTCTTCACCGTCGACGAGTCCGTCTACTCTCGGGAGCTCGCTCCGATCGCCGGCGTCTACCCCTCGGTACGGCTCGGCGCGCCGTGGTGGTTCCTCGACAGCCCCGACGGAATGCGACGCTTCCGGGAGTTGGTGACCGAGACAGCCGGCTTCTACAACACCTCCGGCTTCGTCGACGACACCCGGGCGTTCCTGTCGATCCCCGCACGGCACGACCTGGCGCGGCGCATCGACGCCGGCTATCTGGCCCGCCTCGTGGTCGAGCACCGGCTCTCCGAGGACGAGGCCGTCGAGACGGCTGTCGACCTGGCGTACCGCCTGCCGCAGGAGGTGTACGCACCCGCCACGTCAACCCCGACGACACGTACGTGACCGTGTGGGCCCTGAGCAGCCGTACCAGAATCCCCGCGTCCTCGCCGCGGGCGACCGCGTCGATCTCACCTGCCGGCGCGCCACGACGGGTTGCCGCTCCTGCCGGCCATGTCAGGCGGGGACGACGTAGGGGAAGGTGGTCGAGCGGGCATCCTTGGTGACGTCGGGGGTGAGCCCGGAGGTCATGCCGGTGTTGAGGACGAGGGAGAACATGACCTCTGGCGGGTTGTCGGACATGCTGCGTCCGTTGCGGGTGGCGAAGCCGTAGTTGGCGGGGGTGCCGACCTGGTACGTCAGCACGTCGGGGTAGACCGCCCGCGCCACGCTCCAGCCGTACGCCTGGGGGTCGGGCGCGGTGCCGTTCGCGGCGACGACCCGGGCGACCGCCGAGGCGATCTCCTCGCCGTCCGCCCTGAGGTCCTCGCAGGGGTGCCGGACGTTGGCGGGGTTGGAGAAGTCGGTGTCGGTCGGCCAGAAGATCGGCCACATCATGGGGTGGCCGGCGCGGTTGATCTGCCGCCATCCCCCGGCGTCGGTGGCGAGCTTGGTGGCGGCCCAGACGCCGATCCGGGTGCCGTCGCCCAGCATCGGCTCGTCCCGGGAGACTTCGAGGACGATCGAGTCGACGGTCGTGCCGGCGAAGCTGTTCTTGGCGTTCTCCGGCCGCCAGGCCGAGCGGTCAAGTTCGGCGCCGTTCTTGAAGGCGTCGTTGACTGTGGCGAGTTGGTCGAGGTCGATGTAGAAGGGGTCGGTGATCCGCCCGGCCCACATCCGCAGGTTCTGGCCGCTCACCTCCTCGCCGGTCCGCCCTCGGGCGAGCTGGGTGCCGGTGGCGCCGTCGTCCCGGGCGTCCGCGCCGGTGAGCGCGTGCAGCGTCAGCTCCTGCTTCCCCTGACCGTCCGGTTCGCCGAAGGCCACCCGGTAGGTCAACTCCTCGAGCTCCCCGCCGTTGATGTGGATCTTGAATTCGTACCGCGCCTCGGCGTGGAATCCCCGCTTGATGTCGGCCCTCGTGACCGAGCTGTTGACGTCCATCACGAAAACGGTGCCCTGCTCGCCGTTGAAGACGAAAAGATCGTTGAGGTAGAGCTGGCCGCTCTGGGCGGCAAGCGGAGTATCAAGGTGATGCGACATCGACTGCTCCCGAAATTACACTTCTGGTCAATCCGAGCTTATCTACGCAGAGCGCCGATAAGCCCCGCAGTTCGGGATTAGCTCTTCATGCCCCTGTCGGGGCCGCCGCGGAGGCGGGAAAATGGCCTTACGCTCGGCCGGGTCGACGTCGTCCTCTCCTTGATGCCGTGGATCTCGTGGATTAGCTTGACGCTGGGAGTCG
>NZ_JAEVHJ010000016.1:0-45139 GCF_016802855.1 Micromonospora sp. ATA51
GTGTCCTCGGCGAGCGCGTCCAGGGCGGCCAGGCCCAGGGCGTGCTCGCGCAGGGCCAGGCCGCGCTTGCGGCCCAGCGACCGCTTACGCAGCGCGGCGAGCTGACCCGGCTCGGTGTACCCGGGGCCGTAGATGATCCGCAGGTACTCCCGGCCCCGGCACTTGATGCCGGGCTGGAGCAGCGAACCCCGCGCCGACCGGGCGGCCGGGCCGGCGTACGGCTTGACCACCATGCCCTCCCCGCCGGCCGCCGTCAGCGCCAGCCACCACTCGGTGGCCGCCGCCACCGCCGCGGCGTCGGTCAGGTCGACCACCCGACGGCGGGTCGGGGTGAAGAACTCCGGGTCGGCCGCGCAGAGCCGGTCCGCCAGGTCGAGGTGCCAGCCGTGGTCCCGGTCGGCGTAGCTCACCCCGGCCCCGGCCAGCACGGCGAACGGCGCGAGGGTCACCCCGCGCAGCCCGTCGGTCGGCCCGACGTACGCCCGGTACGCCGCCGAGTACGCCTCGACCTCCGCCGCCCGGTCGGCCATCCGCCCGCGCAGCTCGTCGACCGGCAGTCCCCGTCCGGCCGCCGCGTCCAGCGTGGCGAGCACCGCCGGCAGGGCGGCCCGGCCGGCGGCGCCGACGCCCGCGTACTGCTCCCGGATCAGCCCATCCGCCTTCGCCGACCAGGGCAGCAGCTCGCAGTCGAGCAGCAGCCAGTCGGTGTCCAGCTCGGCCCAGAGCCCGGCGGCGGTGACCGCGGCGCGGACCCGGCCCAGCAGCTCGTCGTCGAGCGGCGGCCCGAAGAACGGCCGGCCGGTCCGGGTGTGCACCACCCCGCCGCCGAACCGGCCCGGCTCCCGCTCGACCAGCAGCACCGCCCGCGAGCCCATGTGCTTCTCCTCGCAGACCACCCGCTCCACGCCCGCCGACCGGTAGTCGTCGAACGCCTGGGCCGGGTGCTCGAGGAACCCGTCGACAGTGGAGGTCGAGCAGGGCGCCATGGTCGGCGGCAGCCAGACCAGCCGCCCCGGGTCCACCGCGAACCGGCTCATCACCTCCAGCGCGGCGGCGGCGTTCTCCGCCGGCACGGTCAGCGTCCCGTACGCGTGCTCCAGGTGCCGGCGGCCGGTGACGTCGGCCAGGTCGAGCACGGTGTCCGGTCGGATCGGCGTGGGCGCGACCAGCGGGCGGGCCGGGGCGTACCACTCCTTGACCGCGGCGACCGAGACCAGCTCCTTCTCGGGGTAGCGGAGCGCGGTGAGCTTCCCGCCGAAGACGCAGCCGGTGTCGATGCAGATGGTGTTGTTCACCCACTCCGGCTCCGGCGTCGGCGTGTGGCCGTACACGACCATGGCCGAGCCCCGGTAGTCGCGCGCCCACGGGTAGCGGACCGGCAGGCCGTACTCGTCGGTCTCGCCGGTGGTCTCCCCGAAGAGCGCGAACGCCCGGACCCGGCCGGAGGCGCGGCCCTGGTAGGCCTCCTTCAGCCCGGCGTGCGCGACCACCAGCCGGCCGCCGTCCAGCACGAAGTGGCTGACCAGACCGTCCACGAACGCCGCGACCTCCGCGACGAAGCCGTCCGGCTCCGCCGCCAGCTGGGCCATCGTCTCGGCCAGGCCGTGGGTGAGCCGCACGTCCCGGCCGCGCAGCTTGCGCAGCAGCTTCTGCTCGTGGTTGCCGGGCACGCAGATCGCGTGCCCGGCCGCGACCATGCCCATCACGAGGCGGAGCACGCCGGGGGAGTCCGGGCCGCGGTCCACCAGGTCACCCACGAAGACCGCGGTACGACCAGCCGGGTGCACCGCGTCCACCGGGCGGCCCGTGTCGTCGCGGCGCAGCGTCCAGTCGAGCCGGAGCAGCAGCGCCTCCAGCTCCTCCCGGCAGCCGTGCACGTCACCGACGATGTCGAACGGCCCGGTCAGCCCCCGCCGGTCGTTGAACAGCTTCTCGTACCGGATCTCCGCGGCGTCGATCTCCTCGATGCCGCGCAGCACGTGCACCTTGCGGAAGCCCTCCCGGGCCAGCTGCCCGTGCGACCGGCGCAGGTCCCGCTGCATCCGGGCCAGCACCGGCCGGCCGAAGGTGCGGTCGGCCCGTCCCCGCGTACGCTCCCAGGCCAGCGCCTCGGGCACGTCCAGCACGATCGCCACCGGCAGCACGTCGTGCTCGCGGGCCACCCGGATCAGCGCGGCGCGGGCGTGCGGCTGGAGGTTCGTCGCGTCCACCACGGTGAGCCGGCCGCGACGCAGCCGGGTCCCGGCGACGTGGTGCAGCGCCTCGAACGCGTCCGCCGAGGCGGACTGGTCGTTCTCGTCGTCGGCCACCATCGCCCGGAACATGTCTGAGGAGAGCACCTGGCTGGGCAGGAAGTGCCGGCGGGCGAAGGTGGACTTGCCCGAACCGGAGACGCCGACCAGCGCCACCAGGGCGAGCTCGGGGATGTCGAGAGTGGTCATCGGCTCTCCTCCTGTCGGGTCAGCACGGCCAGCTGGGTCGGTGCGCCCACCTCGGGGTCTTCGTCGCCTACCCCGCTGGTCGTGGCGGTGTAGCCGTACGTCGCGGCCACCCGCTCGACCCAGGAGGTGAACTCGGACCGGGTCCACTCGAAGCGGTGGTCGGCGTGCCGGAACCGGCCCGCGCCGAGCCCCTCGTAGCGGACGTTGTACTCGGCGTTCGGGGTGGTCATCACCACCGTGCCCGGCCGGGCGTGGCTGAACACCGCGTCCTCCAGCGCCGGCAGCCGGGGCGGGTCGACGTGCTCGATCACCTCCATCAGCACCGCCGCGTCGTACCCGCGCAGCCGGTCGTCCCGGTAGGTCAGCGCCGACTGCCACAGCCGGATCCGGTCGCGCTGCCGCTCCGGCAGCCGGTCCAGCCGGAGCCGGCGGGCGGCCAGGGTCAGCGCGTGGCTGGACACGTCGGTGCCGACCACCTCGGTGAACCGCCGGTCGGCGGCCAGCGCGGTGAGCAGCGCGCCACCGCCGCAACCCAGGTCCAGCACCCGGGTCGCCCCGCCGGCCCGCAGCGCGGCCAGCACCGCCTCGCGGCGCCGTACGGCCAGCGAGGCCCGCTGCGGGCTCTCGGCCGTCGGCTCGTCGGCGACGCTGTCCTCGGCCGGGGTCTCGTCGGCGAGGCGCAGCTCGGCCAGCCGGGCCAGGGCCTGGCCGGCCAGCGCCCGGCGGTGCGCCAGGTAGCGGCGGGTGATCAGGGCCCGCTCCGGGTGGTCGGCCAGCCAGCCGGCGCCGGCCCGGAGCAGCTTGTCGACCTCGTCCGGCGCCACCCAGTAGTGCTTGGCGTCGTCCAGCACGGGCAGCAGGACGTACAGGTGGTTGAGCGCGTCGGCCACCCGGAACGTGCCGGCGAGGGTCAGCGCGACGTACCGGCTGTCCCCCCACTCGGGGTGGGTGCCGTCGAGCGGGATCGGGTCGGCCGTCACCGTCCAGCCCAGCGGGGCGAAGACCCGCACGGCCAGCTCCGCGCCGCCCCGGCAGCGCAGCACCGGCACCCGGACCTCCAGCGGGATCGCGGTGGCGGCCAGCTCCGGCCGGTCCCGGGACTCGCCGCGCAGCGCCGACCGGAACACCTTGGCCAGCGCCGACGAGAGCAGGCTGGACGCGGCGTACGGGCGGTCGTTGACGTACTGGCCGAGGGTGAAGGTCTCCGGGGTGGCCGCCTTCGCCTTCCCGCGGCCGCGACCGCCGGCCAGCCGGAGCGGGTCGACCTCGACCAGCAGCGCGGCGGTGCAGCGCTGCTCGTCCGCCTCCGGGTAGAGCACGTGCGCGGTGCCGGTCGGCAGGTCGAAGCTCTGCAGCCGGTCCGGGTGCTTGACCAGCAGGTGACCGAGGTCGGTCGCCGGGCGGTGGGTGGTCGTCAGGGTGAGCAGCACGCGTCGATGGTGTCAGGGCGATCGATCTTGCGTCGTCCCGTTTTCGGTCGCGGCGGATACGGCGGTGCCCCGCCGACCGTGGTGGTCGGCGGGGGCACCGGGTGTCGCTGGGTGGTGCGGGATCCGTCAGGCGACGAAGCGGGTCTTGCGGCGGCGGGCCACCACGTAGCCGCCCGCGCCGGCCGCCAGCAGCAGCGCGCCCAGGCCGGCGATCAGCGCGGTCGAGCTACCGGTGATCGGCAGGGTGCCGCCGCCGCCGCCGCCGCCGCCGTTGCCGCCGTTGCCGCCGTTGCCGCCGTTGCCGGCACCCTTGATGACCAGGGCAGCCATGTCGTTCTTCGGGTTCAGGTCAGCTACCTGGTCCCCCTGCTCCAGGTCGAAGTGGAACAGCTTGACCTCGCCCGGCGTGCCGGCCACCTTGTCGATCCGCAGGCCGAACTCGAAGACAGCCGCGTCGCCCTTGTGCAGGGTGTCGTACCACTCGCAGAAGTAGACGCGGCCGCCCGGCTCGCCGTACCCGCCGGTGGGCTCCTCGGCGGTGCCCGGCGAGCACTCCCGAGGCGCCTTCACCACCACGGCGCCGGCGGGAACAGTGACGCGGGTGCCGGTGACGATCTCACCCGGCGTGTACGAGTTGGTCATGGCCGGGCCGTTGTTCACGAAACCGATCTTCGCGGTGACCGTCTTGCCGACGGCGCCCGGCAGTTCCGCGCCAGTGGCGGCGAGGTCGGCACGCTGGTTCCCGGTGACGGAGGCCTGGATGAAGGTGTAGTTGTTCTTCGGGTCCTTGTCCGTCTGCCGCAGCACGCTGGCCTGCTTAGCCGGTGCCGGCACGAGCTTCAGCGCGTCGCCGGTGCCCTGCTGCCAGCCGTCCCCGGGCAGGAGTCCCTTGGCGAACTCCTCGAAGTCATCCTTGGTAAACCAGATCGCCTGACCGTACTGCCGGCTCGGGGCCCACGCGTCGGCGGCGATCTTCAGGCCTGCGGAGCCGTCCAGCTGGAGGGCGTCACCGGCGGCGATCTCGTCGTCGAAGCGGCAGACGGTCAACTGGGAGCCGAACTCCTCCGTCGAGGAGCAGTTGCCGTAGCGCTGCGCCGGGGAGAGCGAGGCCATGGTGGCCAGGAACAGTACGGCCCCATGGGTCGTCGTGTCGCCGATGTTGGCGATCCCGACGGGGGTCTTGACCGTCGCGCCGGGGGCGCCGGACACGTTGAGCTGCTCCTGCGCCTGCAGGTCGACGCCCTCGCCCACCTCGATGGTGGACCGGGTGCTGACGGTCTCCCTGCCCTTGCTGGCCAGGCTCAGCAGCAGGTCGCCCTTGGCGCCCGCCTCGGCCTTGTCGGTGGCCTTGACCGTCAGGTCGAGCACGTAGTCGATGAGGTCCGCGCCCTTGAGGTCGCAGGTGATGACCGCGTCGGTCTCCGTGCAGCCCTTCAGCTTGTCGGACAGGGTGACCGTGGCGAAGCCGGTGACCGCGTGCCGGTCGACGGTGACGGTCACCTCGTCCGGAAGGGCGTCGGTGAAGGCCAGCAGGACGACCGACCTGGCCTCGCCGCCGGGGGCGATCAGCGCGTCGTTCGCGTAGAGCAGTAGATCGTCGACAGCCGGCTCGGCGAGGGCGGGGGTGGCGGAGGCGGCGACGAACGCGCCTGCGACGCCGATCCCGGCCAGCCAGCGCCGGGTGGAGTGCGTGAACATTGGTGGGTTCCTCCCGTGGGGGTGCAGGTGGAGCCCGTGGATCTTAAAGAACCCTTAAGTCGCGGCGCTGCCCCTGGTCAGGGATCGCGGCGGATAGGAGCCGAAAGGATGATCGGCGCTGCCGCAACGTTCCACGGGCCCGCACCCGTCAACAGGGCGGGACACCGGGAGGTGCAGTGACGTACGAGGAGTTCGCCGACTCGCGGCTGGGCGCCCTGCTGCGGTACGCGGTCATGCTGACCGGAGATCCGCACCAGGCCCAGGACCTGGTGCAGGACACCATGGTCCGAGTCCAGCTGAACTGGCGGCGGGTGGCGCGGACCGACTCCCCGGAGCGGTACGTCCGCCGGATGCTCACCAACCAGTACGTCGACTGGCGGCGGGGGTCGTGGGCGCGCCGGGTGCTGCTGCGCGGCGAGCCGGACGAGGGAGTGCCGGCACCGACCGACCACGCGCAGTCCGCGGTGGACCGGGACCAGCTCTGGTCCTGGCTGTCCCGGCTGCCCCGCCGGCAGCGGGCCACGCTGGTGCTGCGCTACTACGAGGACCTGCCGGACGCCGAGATCGCCGAGATCCTCGGCTGCGCCGTCGGCACCGTCCGCTCCAGCATCTCCCGGGCGCTGGCCACCCTCCGAGCCGAGTACGTGGAGGCCTGCTCATGATCGAGGACGACCTGCGGGCCGCCTTCGCGCGGCACGAGGAACTCACCCCGCCGACCGGTCCGCTCCGCGCCGCCATCGACCGGGCCGTGGTCCGCCGCCGGCGTCGCCGCCTCCGCCTCCGGCTCGCCGGTACGGCCATGGCGGTGGTCGCCGCCGCCCTGGCCGGCTTCACCGCGATCGCACCGCGGCAGCCGGAGACGGCGAACCTGATCGGTGCGCCGGCATCACCGACGCCCACCGGGGCCCTGAACGTGCTGATGCTCGGCGTGGACACGGCCGGGCCGGACGGCTCCCGACGGGCCGACTCCGTCCTGCTGGTGCACGTCCCGGCCGACCGGAGCCGGCTCTACCTCGTCGCCCTCCCGCGCGACCTGCTGGTGTCGATCCCCGGCCAGGGGACGGACAAGCTCAACAAGTCCTTCGCCTCCGGCACCACGTCGGCGAAAACCGACCTGGCGGCCGGCTACGACGCCACTCGACAGGTGGTCTCCCAGCTCACCGGGGTACGGATCGACGCCGGTGCGGTGCTGACCTACGGGGCGGCGCGGCAACTCACCGACGCGGTCGGCGGCGTACGGGTCTGCCTGCCGACCAGAATCCGCTCGCACCACACCCTGCGGGCCTATCCCGCCGGCTGCCAGCAACTCGACGGCGCCGCCGCGGTGGACGTGCTCCGGCAGCGCTTCAACATGCCCGACGGCAGCCTGGACCGCGACCGGAACGCCGAGCGGTACGCGGCGGGGCTGCTCCGCCGGATTCACGAGCAGGGGGTGCTGACCAACCCGGCGCTGCTCAGCAAGCTGGCCACACAGGCCGGCTCGGGCCTGGCGGTCGACACCGGGGACACCACCCTGCCGACGCTGGCCCAGGTCGTCGGAAAGGCGGCCGCCGTCGAGCCGGTCGCGCTCGGCCTGCCGGTCCGGTACGTGGAGAAACAACCGTACGGATTCAGTTTCGACCCCGCGCTGGCACCGGGATTCCTGGACGCGCTGCGCACCGACCGGCTCGGCGACTGGATGGCGGCCCATCCGGACCAGGTCGTCGGCCTGCGCTGACGCGGGAGGAGCCCGCCGGCCCCTCCCGCCGCGTCAGCGGTAGTCGTCCTCGTCGCCGGCGACCACCCGGGCCTGCTCCATCGCGTCCCAGTCGGCGACCTCCAGGCCGCGGTGCGGCTCGGTCTCGACGTCGCCCGGATCGGTGGAGATCGCCTGCTCGACGGCGTCGGCCGGTTCCGCCTCCAGATCCCGTTCCTCCGGAGCGAGGTGGTCGCTCGGGGCGAAGTCCTCGTCGGGCTGACCCATCGTCCCTCCCTGGATCTCGGTGCGGACAGCTACCCACACACCGTACGGGCTGTGCGCGGAGCCTGCTCGGAGCCGAGCGGAACCGGAGTCGGCGGATTGTCCCTCCGTAACCGGACCCCGGTGCCAGGATGGGGGCGTGGGCTTCCTGATCCGACTGGCGATCACCGCGATCGCGCTGTGGGTCACCACGCTCATCGTGCCCGGGGTCGAGGTGACCGGCCGCAGCGGCGCCGACACGGCGCTCACCCTGATCGTGGTGGCGCTCATCTTCGGCGTGGTCAACGCGGTGCTGAAGCCGGTCATCAAGGTGTTCGGCTGCGTGTTCTACCTGCTCACCCTCGGCCTGTTCGCGCTCGTGGTCAACGCGCTGCTGTTCCTGCTCACCGACTGGATCGCCCGGGGACTGGACCTGCCGTTCCACGTGGACGGCTTCTGGGCGGCCTTCTGGGGCGCCATCGTGATGGCGGTGGTGAGCTGGCTGATCAGCGTCGTGGTCCCGGACCGGCTGGAGAACCGGTGAGCACGCCGGCGGGCACGTCCCGGGTCGATTGTGCCCGTCGCCACCTTCTACGGGATACTGCCCGCGGTGGACAGCGCGGTCCGGCGCACCCATGGAAGACAGCGGCCTGCACGGCCGAGAGCGGTAAGTAAGGAGCGTTAGACATGCCCATCGCTTCCCCCGAAACGTACGCGGAGATGCTGGACCGCGCCAAGGCCGGCCGGTACGCGTACCCCGCGATCAACGTGACCTCCTCGCAGACGCTGAACGCGGCGCTGAAGGGCTTCGCCGACGCGGAGAGCGACGGCATCATCCAGGTGTCCACCGGTGGCGCGGAGTACCTCTCCGGCCCGTCCGTGAAGGACATGGTCACCGGCGCGGTGGCGTTCGCCGCGTACGCCCGCGAGGTGGCCAGGAACTACCCGGTGAACATCGCGCTGCACACCGACCACTGTCCGAAGGACAAGCTGGACAAGTTCGTCCGGCCGCTGATGAAGATCTCCCAGGAGCGGGTGAAGCGCGGCGAGGAGCCGCTGTTCCAGTCGCACATGTGGGACGGCTCCGCCGTGCCGGTGGCGGAGAACATGGAGATCGCGTCCCAGCTGCTCGACGAGGCCGCCAAGGCCGCGGTCGTCCTCGAGATCGAGGTCGGCGTGGTCGGCGGCGAGGAGGACGGCGTCGAGAACGCCATCAACGAGAAGCTCTACACCACCGTCGAGGACGTCCTGCGCCGCGTACCTGCGGATCGCCACCACCGGGCGGGCCGACGCCGAGGCGGTGGACCTGCTGCGCCGCTCCTCCCCGGCCGGCGTGCTCGACCGGGTCAAGGCGCCCACCCTGCTGGTGCAGGGGGAGGCGGACACCCTCTTCCCGCTGGCCGAGGCGGATGCCAACGCGCGGGGGATCGCCGCCGCCGGCACCCCGGTGCGGGTCGCCTGGTTCACCGGCGGCCACGACGGCGGCGCGGGGCCGATGTCCGACTCCGACCGGGTGAAGTTCCTCACCGCGCAGTGGCTCGACCACTACGTCAAGGGGGAGGGCGCGGCGCCGGGCGAGGGCTTCACCTTCTCCCGGATCGCCGGCTTCGACGCGCTGGACCGGGGGCTGGTGGCCACCGGGTACCGCACCGCCGACTACCCGGGGGTGACCGGGGACGCCCGCCGCGAGGTCGCGGTCGCCGGCCCGACCCAGCAGATCGCCAACCCGCCCAACGGGAATCCGGCGGCGATCTCCGCGGTGCCGTTCGCCGGGGCGCTGGGCTCGCTGCTGAACGGCGTGGCCGGCGACATCCCCGGCCAGCACGCCCGGTTCGAGTCCCCGCCGCTCGCCGAGGCGGTGGACGTGGTCGGCGCGCCGACGGTCCGGCTCCGGGCGGCGTCGCCGACCGGCGAGGCGGTCCTCTTCGTCAAGCTCTACGACGTCGACCCGAACGGCGCCGCCACGCTGCCCGACGGCCTGGCCGCCCCGGTCCGCCTCACCGGCCTGCCGAAGACCGTCGACGCGGCCCAGCCGGTCACGGTCACGCTGCCGGCGATCGTCCGCCGGGTCGAGGCCGGGCACCGGTTGCGGGTCGTCGTGGCGACCTCCGACCAGGCGTACGCCACCCCGCCCGAGCCGGGCGTCTACACGGTCGCCCCCGGCGGCGGCGCGCTGAGCCTGCCGACCGTCGACGGCGAGCCGATCCCCACCGCCGCCACGGTGTGGCGCTGGATCCTGGTCGGGCTGCTCGCCGCGATCGCGGTCGGGCTCGTCGTGGTCGTCCTGGTCGCCCGCCGGCGGCACCGCCGCCAGGACAGCTCCGTCCACCCGGAGTACGCGGGCGTCCCGCTCGCCGTCCGCCGGCTCCGCAAGGAGTACGCGGACGGCTTCGTCGCCGTCTCCAACGTCGACTTCGAGGTGCACCCCGGCCAGGTGGTCGGCCTGCTCGGCCCGAACGGCGCCGGCAAGACCACCACCCTGCGGGTGCTGATGGGGCTCACCCAGCCGACGGCCGGGGAGATCTACGTCTTCGGGCACCGCCTGGTGCCCGGCTCGCCGGTGCTCTCCCGGATCGGCGCGCTGGTGGAGGGGCCGGGCTTCCTGCCGCACCTGTCCGGGCTGGAGAACCTGAAGGCGTACTGGCGGGCGACCGGCCGGCCCTGGGACGACGCGCACTTCGACCAGGCCCTGGAGATCGCCGGCCTGGGCGACTCGGTGCACCGGCGGACCAAGAACTACAGCCACGGCATGCGCCAGCGGCTGGCCATCGCGCAGGCCATGCTCGGCCTGCCGGAGCTGCTGGTGCTGGACGAGCCGACCGACGGGCTGGACCCCCCGCAGATCGCCGAGATGCGCCGGGTGCTCCAGCGGTACGCCACCGACGGCCGCGCGGTGCTGGTCTCCAGCCACCTGCTGGCCGAGGTGGAGCAGACCTGCACCCACGCGGTGGTGGTGAACAAGGGCCGGATCGTGGCCTCCGGGCCGGTGGAGGAGATCGTCGGCGACTCGCCGAGCGTGCTGTTCGAGGTGACCGACCCGGACGCCGCCCGCACGGTGCTGGACCGGCTGCACGGGGTCCGGGTGCTGCCCGACGGCGACGGCGGGCTGGTGGTGGACACCAACGGCACCGCGCGCAGCGAGGTGGTGGCCGAGCTGGTCCGGGCCGGCATCGGGGTGGACCGGGTGGTGCCCCGGCGCCGCCTGGAGGACGCGTTCCTCGCCCTGGTGGGCGAGAACTCACGGGGAAGCGGTGACCGGTGATGGCAGGCTCTTCGGTCGGGTCGCGCGACGCGGCCGGCGCGGTCGGTCCGGGCGGGGCGGCGGCGGGCTACCGGCCGTCGGCCACCCTGCCGTTCGCGGCGGAGTTCCGCCGGCAGGCGTCGCGGCGGCGTACCCAGCTGGCGCTGGGGTTCATGGTGCTGCTGCCGCTGATCATCCTGGTCGCGTTCCAGTTCGACTCCGGCGAGGACGACCGCAACGGGCGCAACGAGTTCGGCAGCCTGGTCGACCTGGCCACCTCGGGCGGGCTCAACTTCACCCTCTTCTCGATCTTCGTGTCGGCGTCGTTCCTGCTGGTCGTGGTGGTGGCGCTGTTCTGCGGGGACACGGTGGCCAGCGAGGCGAGCTGGGGCAGCCTGCGCTACCTGCTGGCCATCCCGGCGCCCCGGGCCCGGCTGCTCACGGTGAAGCTGCTGGTCGCGCTCGCGTACTCGGCGCTGGCCCTGCTGCTGCTCGCGGGCACCGCGCTGCTCGCCGGCACCCTCCGGTACGGCTGGTCGCCGCTGCGCAGCCAGGTCTCCGCCGAGCTGGCGCCCGGCGAGGGACTGCTGCGGCTGCTGGCGGTGCTCGGCTACCTGGCGGTCGTCCTGCTGGTGGTGGCCGGGCTGGCGTTCCTGCTCTCGGTGACCACGGACGCCGCGCTCGGCGCGGTCGGCGGCGCGGTGCTGCTCTGGATCCTCTCCAGCATCCTGGACCAGATCACCGCGCTCGGCGGCCTGCGCGCCTTCCTGCCCACCCACTACAGCAGCGCCTGGCTGGGGCTGCTGTCCACGCCGGTGCAGACCGACGACGTGGTCCGGGGCGCCATCTCGGCGGTCGTGTACGCCACGCTCTTCTGGGGGCTGGCCTTCTGGCGCTTCACCCGCAAGGACGTGACGAGCTGACGCAGGCAGTAGCATGAGCCGGCGCCGGCCCCCCGGGGCAGTTGCCACCGTCGGCTGCCATCCGGTGCCGCGTCGTCCCGCCCCGCCGACCCACTCGCGAAAGCCCCCGCCATGCGCGTCTCAGCTCTGCTCCGCCAAGCTATCCGAGCCGATGGCGGCACCATTTCCCGGCCCTCCCGGGACGCCTACTTCGACAACGCCAAACTCCTGGCTACCGCCCTGGTCGTCCTCGGCCACACCTGGGGCCCGCTCGTCGGCTCCCCGAACGAGATGCGCGGCGTGCGGGCTCTCTACCTGCTGGTGTACGCCTTCCACATGCCACTGTTCGTCATGATCAGCGGCTACTTCTCACGCTCCTTCGCCCAGGACGCCTCTCACCCCGGCCGGCTGCGCAGACTCCTCACCAGCACCCTGGTCCCGTACCTGATCTTCGCCACCGCATACCAGCTGTACAACAACTACCGCCTGGACGAGTCCAACCCGATTGACCTGGTCACGCCCTTTTACCTGACCTGGTTCCTGGTTGCCCTGTTCGTCTGGCGGATTTCCGCCCCGCTCTGGCTCAACCTGCGCGCACCGGTCGCGGTGGCGACCGGCGTCATGCTCGCCTCGGGCGCCGCCTCGCTCTCCGGGGAACTGGACCTGGCCCGGATCCTCCAGTTCCTCCCATTCTTCGTGCTCGGCCTCACCGCCCGGCGCGAACACCTCGAATGGATCCGTGACACCCGATGGCTGCGCCCCGCCGCCGTCCTGGTGTTCGCCGCAGCCCTGATCACCGTGTACCACTACGCCCCACGGCTGCCCGCTGGCTGGTTCTACCGGCACAACGGGCACGCACAACTGGACGTCAGCTGGGGTACGTGGGCGGCCGGCGCACTCGGCTTGACGGCGGCCGCGCTCGTGCTCAGTGTCGCCTTTCTCGCCCTGGTGCCTTCGAACCGCAATCTGCTCACCCCGCTCGCGAGCGGCACCCAGTACACCTACCTGCTGCATGGGTTCATCGTTCAGATCGCGCTCGCCTACAGGTTCCAGAACTCGCCGTTCGTCAACTCCTTCGCCGGCGTATTGACCATCAGTGCTCTCGCCGTCCTCGCGACGGGAATCCTGGCCTCCCCGATCGTCCGCCGGCTTTTCGGCTGGGCGGTGGAACCGCAGATGAGTTGGGCCTTTGCCGAGGTGCGGGCGGAGAAGTTCGCCGATGCCAGACGGCCGGTGACCGCTCCTGGCAGTACAACGGCACCGTCTCCGGCGTCAGCGGCAACGTCGACCCCGGCGATGGGAACGGCAGTCGCTACCGACTCATCACGCTGACCTACAGCTCGACGGTGGACGTCGAGGGAGAGCGTCAGGAGCGGGTGGGCGCGGTGAGGACGGCGTCGAGCAGACCGGGGTAGAGGCGGTCGAGTTCGTCGCGGCGCAGTCGCACGTACCGGCTGGTGCCGGCGGCCCGGGTCCGGGTCAGGCCGGCCTCGCGCAGCACCTTCAGGTGGTGGCTGCGGGTCGCCTTGGACACGCCGAACTCGAAGGTGCCGCAGGCGTACTCGCCGCCCTCGGCGAGGGCGCGCACGATCTGCAGCCGTACGTCGTCGGCCAGCGCCGCGAGCACGGCGGTGACCGGTACGTCGCGCAGTTCGGGTTCGTGCAGCTCCATGTGACCAGTGTAACCCTTGTTCGACATGCGTCGAACAACCTCCTAGAGTCGGTGCCGTTGGTTCGACGGTACTCGAACATAGGAGCTGCGATGCGCTCTCGTCACGCCGCCTTCCCGCTCTTCGCGGTGCTCAGCTGGGGGGTCATGTTCCCGGTCCTGGCCAGCGCCCTCACCCGGGTCGACGCGCTGAACCTCACCACCGCCCGGTACGTCCTCGCGACCGCCGTCCTGCTCGCCCTGCTGCTGGCCCGGGAGGGTCTGGCCGCCCTGCGCTCCGGCGGCCGGGCGGTCGAGGTGGTGGCGCTCGGTGTGCTCGGCTTCGCCGGGTTCAACGTGCTGACCAACCTGGCGCTCGGGCACGCCGCCCCGCAGCAGATCGCCCTCTTCGCCGCCACCACCCCGCTGGTCACCCAGCTGGTCCGCTGGGTCCGCGACGGCGTACGCCCCCGCCCGGTGCTGCTCGGGTTCTCGCTGGTCGCCCTCGTCGGCGTCGGTCTGGTGATCACCCGGGGCCGGCTCGAGGGGCTGGGCCAGTTCGGCGTCGGCGGGCTGCTGATGATCGGTGCGGTGCTCGGCTGGGCCGTCTACACCCACGGCGCGAGCCGGTTCACCGGCTGGTCCCCGCTGCGCTACACCACCCTCACGGCGGTCGCCGGCACCGCGGCGATGCTCGCGGCCAGCGCCACCGCCGACCTCGCCGGCTGGCAGCACCTGCCGGCCGCCGCCGACCTCGTCGCGGTCGCCCCGCAGCTGGCGTACGCCGTGATCGTCGCCGCCGTCCTCGCGGTGCTCGCCTGGAACACCGGGGTGCAGCGGCTCGGCGCGGCCGCCGCCGCCCTGTTCATGAACCTGGTTCCGGTGACCACCTTCGTGGTGCAGACCGTCCGGGGCTACCGGCCCGGCGCGGTGGAACTGGTCGGCGCGGCCCTGACCATCGCCGCCCTGATCGGCGCCAACCTGGCGACCCGCTCCCGCGCCGCCACCGCCCCCGGCGCGGTGCCCGCCCGGGCGGTCACCGACCGGCCGGCCGTCGTCGACCCGATCGCCGTGGTGGCGCGCTGAGGTAGGCGGAGCTGCGAGTTACGGGAAGCGGGGGCATCCGGCGGCGGAGGAGGCCTCCACTTCCCGGAAGTCGTGCGGATCCTGACGGTGGTGAGCGGGAGTGGCTCACACCGTGGGAAGCCCGCTCGGCAGGCGCGGCGCGAGTGCATAGACTCGGCGGCACAACTGCATACCTCATCCAGAGGGGCTGAGGGATACGGCCCGACGACGCCCCGGCAACCACCCGCACGCTCGACGACGAGCGAGGAGCGGGCAGGTGCCAATTCCGTCCCCGCCGCAGGGTGCGATGCGGGGAAAGATGAGAGGAACCCCTCGACATGACGTCGACGCTTCCCGCCGCCACCGGCATCGACACCACCCTCAGCCCGGCCCGCGCCCTGGTCTGCCGCGCCTGCTCCGCGCGCTACCCGCTGGCCGCCCAGCACGCCTGCTACGAGTGTTTCGGCCCGCTGGAGGTCGACTACGACGCCGCCGCGCTCGCCGCCGTCACCCGGGAGCAGATCGAGGCCGGCCCGAAGAACCTCTGGCGGTACGCGGCCCTGCTCCCCGCCGGCCAGGACCCGGCCACCCGGGTGACCCTGAACCCGGGGCTCACCCCGCTGGTCGCCGCCCCGCACCTCGCCGCCGAACTGGGCATCACCGCCCCGCTCTGGGTGAAGGACGACAGCGCCAACCCCACCCACTCGTTCAAGGACCGGGTCGTCTCGGTGGCGCTGTCCGCCGCCCGGGCGCTCGGCTTCACCCGGTACGCCTGCGCCTCCACCGGCAACCTGGCCAACTCGGTCGCCGCGCACGCCGCCCGGGCCGGGGTGCCGTCGGTGGTCTTCATCCCCAGTGACCTGGAGCAGGGCAAGGTGGTCACCACCGCGGTCTACGGCGGCGACCTGGTCGCCATCGACGGCTCGTACGACGACGTGAACCGGCTCTGCGGGGAGCTGGTGGAGACCGACGAGTTCGAGGACACCGCGTTCGTCAACGTGAACGTCCGGCCGTACTACGCCGAGGGCTCGAAGACCCTGGGGTACGAGGTGGCCGAGCAGCTCGGCTGGCGGATTCCGGCGCAGGTGGTGATCCCGATGGCCAGCGGCGAGCTGCTCACCAAGATCGACAAGGCGTTCTCCGAGCTGGTCGAGATCGGCCTGGTCGAGGCGCCGGCCGGCGGCTGGAAGGTCTTCGGCGCCCAGTCGGCCGGCTGCAACCCGATCGCCACCGCGCTGCACGCCGACAGCGACACCATCACCCCGGTCAAGCCGACCGGCATCGCCAAGTCGCTGAACATCGGCGATCCGGCCGCCGGCCTCTACGCCCTGGAGGCCGTCCGCCGCACCGGCGGCTGGATGGAGTACGCCGACGACGACGAGATCCGCGCCGGCATCCGGCTGCTCGCCCGGACCACCGGCGTCTTCGCCGAGACCGCCGGCGGGGTGACCGTGGCGGTGCTGCGCAAGCTGGTGGAGTCCGGCCGGCTCGACCCCACGGCGGAGACGGTCGTCTTCAACACCGGCGAGGGCCTGAAGACCCTCGACGCCGTCGCCGCCCAGGTCGGCCCCACCCACCGGATCAAGCCCTCCCTCCGCGCCGCCCGCGACGCCGGCCTCCTCGCCTGACCCCGTCCCGCCCGCGCCCCCCTGCGGCATGTCGCGGCCTGTTCGCGCCCGGACACCGCGCCCTGCCGAAGGCGGATCGCCGGGGGCCGGCAGGCCGGGCGGCGGACGGGCGGATCGCCCGGACGGGGGATCGGGCGGATCCGCCGGGTAACTGGCTTTTCGCTGTGAGTGTAGAAAACCCGCCGCTAAGGACTTGACGGCAGGATTCGGACGGCGCAAGATGCTCCGTGCGGGAGGGCGTTTCGCCGGAGACTTTGTTCTTACGACCCAGCGCCAGAGGCGTTGTGCGATCGTCCCTCCCGACCAACGTCGCGGTCGCCAGCGTTAATTCGCTGGCCCCGATCGTCGTTCCGGCGCACCCTCGCAGGCATGGGCATCACGATCACGCCGTTCGACGCCGCCGACCAGGCCGCGATCGACGAGGCGTACCGGATCGGCGCGGCGGCCAACGAGGTGGACCTGCCGGACTTCCCGCCGTTCTGCCGGCGGCGCTTCGAGGCCGTGGTCCGGCATCCGATGCCGGGCAACGCGCCGCGCTGGGCGCTGGCCCGGCTCGACGGCGTACCGGCCGGCTATCTGGGGCTGGACCTGCCGCAGCTCGACAACACCGACAACTCGACCGTCGACCTGGTGGTCCATCCGGGGTACCGGCGGCGGGGCGTCGGCCGGGCGCTGCACGAGCACTGCCTGCGGCTGCTGGGTGAGCACGGCCGCAAGCGGGTGATGGGGATGGCGGTCTCGGCGCTGCCCGGGGGAGTGGCCCGACCGGAGGCGGGCGGCGCGTTCGCCGCCGCGGTGGGCGCCCGCCCGGTGCTCGCCGAGGTGCGCCGCCGGCTGGCGACCGAGCGGCTCGACCACGCCGTGCTCGACGCCCTGGCCGCCGGCGCCCGGGCGCACGCCAGCGGCTACCGCGTCGTCCGCTGGCAGGGCGACACCCCCGAGGAGTACGCCGCCGACGTGGCCTACCTCGACGGCCGGCTGATGACCGACGCGCCCCTGGGCGACCTGGAGTGGGAGCCGGAGCAGGTGGACGTCGCGCGGCTGCGGGGCACCGAACGGGCGCTGGACGCCCGGGGCCGCCGCCGCTACCACCACGCCGCCGTGCACGAGGCGACCGGCCGGGTGGTCGCCTGGACCCTGATCGACCTCGGGCCGAGCGCCGACTGGCACGCGTTCCAGCAGATCACCATCGTCGACCCGGCGCACCGGGGACACCGGCTGGGCCTGCTCACCAAGGCGGAGAACCTGCGCTGGGTGCTCGGTCACGAGCCGGCGCTGCGGGCGATCGACACCTGGAACGCCGCGGAGAACCGGCACATGATCACGATCAACGAGCAACTGGGCTTCCGCCCGGTCGACGCCTGGACGGACTGGCAGTTGACGATCTGACATGTGACACGGCCCTACTGATCGCGGGGCTTTCTGTTGCATGATGGCGGGCATGACGGAGACCCCGCACCCCCTGTACGACAGGCACGCCGACACCCTCAACCGCGCGCTGACCGCGATCACGGAGCGGGGCTACTGGTCCGCCTACCCCGAGTCGCCCAGCCCCCGGGTGTACGGCGAGACCGCCGCCGCCGACGGGAAGTGGCGGGAGACGCTGCGCGTCGACCGGGTGGGCGCCGCCGACAGCTTCTTCGACCTCGGCGGGCACTCGATCGCCATGGCCGAGGTGCAGCACCGGCTCGCCGAGGCGACCGGGCGGGAGATCGCCCTGGTGGACCTGTTCCGCTATCCCAACGTCCGCGCGCTGGCCGCGTTCCTGGACGGCGCGGAGAACAGCGACGGAATCCACCTCGCCCTGCAGCGCGCGGCCGACCGCCGGGCCCGGGCGCGTGGCCGGCAGCAGCGGCGGCCCACCGGCAGCCCCGGGCGGGCAGAGCCGTGACCTGGTCCATCCCGCCGGCCGGGCCCCGCAGTCTTGTCCGTCGTCAACCGTCCCGCCGCGTCAGCGGCCCCGCGAGATAGAGGAATCATCGTGGTCCTCCAGAACCGCACCGACATCCTGCCCGAGGACGGGGTCGAGCCGTTGGCCATCGTCGGGGTGGCCGCCCGGGTGCCCGGGGCCGACGACGTCCGGCAGTTCTGGCGCAACCTGGTGGACGGGGTCGAGTCGGTCACCTCGTTCAGCCGGGAGGAGCAGCTGGCCCGGGGCGCGAAGCTCGCCGAGGTGGACGATCCGGGCTGGGTCTCCCGGGCGCCGATCATCGACGGGTTCGACCAGTTCGACGCCGGGCTGTTCGGGATGACGGCCAGGGAAGCCGAGGTGATGGACCCCCAGCACCGGTTGTTCCTGGAGTCGTGCTACGCCGCGCTGCAGGACGCCGGGTACGACCCGGCCCGCTACGACGGGGCGATCGGCGTGTACGCCGGCACCGGCAGCCAGCACTACGTGTGGGAGAACATCCTCCACAACAGCCGGGTCAGTGGTTCGCCGAGCAGCATGGTGTCCATCAACACCGGCAACTCGCCGAACTACGTGACCACCACACCCTCCTACCGACTGGACCTGCGCGGCCCCAGCCTGACCGTGCAGACCGCCTGCTCGACCTCCCTGGTCGCCTTCCACCTGGCCTGCGAGGCGTTGCGCAACGGGGAATGCGACATGGCGCTGGCCGGTGGGGTCAACCTGGAGATGCCGCACGGCATCGGCTACCTGGGCATGGACGGGTTCACCTCCCCGGACGGGCACTGCCGTCCCTTCGACGCCGGGGCGAACGGCACGGTGTGGGGCAGTGGGGTCGGGGTCACCCTGGTCAAGCGGCTCGCCGACGCGGTCGCCGACGGCGACACGATCCGGGCGCTGGTGCTCGGCAACGCGATCAACAACGACGGCGCGCAGAAGGCCGGGTTCACGGCGCCCAGCGTCGACGGCCAGATCGCCGCCGTCGCTCAGGCGGTCGGCACGGCCGCGATCGACCCGAGGACCATCACGTACGTCGAGGCGCACGGGACCGGCACCGCGATGGGCGACCCGATCGAGGTCGCCGCGCTGTCCGCCGTGTACGGGCAGCACACCGGCGAGCGCGGGTGGTGCGCGCTGGGCTCGGTGAAGTCCAACATCGGCCACCTCAGCCAGCCCTCCGGCATCGTCGGCCTGATCAAGACGGTGCTGGCGATGGAACACCGGCTGATCCCGCCGACCCTCAACTACGAGCGGCCGAACCCGGCCATCGACTTCGCCGAGACCCCGTTCTATGTGGCCAACGCCCTGGCCAAGTGGGAGACCGGCGGGGTGCCCCGGCGGGCCGGGGTCAGCTCGTTCGGCATCGGCGGCACCAACGCCCACGTGATCCTCCAGGAGGCACCCGAGCCGGCATCCGCCGCCCGGCGGTCGCCGCCCCCCCGCCGTACCCGGCTGATGCGGGTCTCGGCGAAGACGGCGACCGCGCTGGAGCGCGCCGTCGGCCAGCTCGCCGAGCACCTGGAGACCGTCACCGACGGGACCCCCGAACTCGCCGACGTGGCCCACACGCTGCGCGTCGGCCGCCCGGAGTATCCGCACCGGACCAGCGTGGTCGCCGACGACCTGCCGGCGGCGGTCGCCGCCCTGCGGGACAAGCGCCGCCGGCAGGCCGGGGTCGTCGACGGGGCCGCGCCGCCGGTGGCGTTCCTCTTCTCCGGCCAGGGCGCGCAGTACGCCGGCATGGGCGCCCAGCTGTACGCCGAGGAGCCCGCCTACGCCAAGGTGGTGGACGACTGCGCGGAGCTGCTCGAACCGCAGCTCGGCCTGGACATCCGCGACCTCATCCTCGGCCGGGACCCCGGGGCCGAGGAGAAGCTGACCGAGACCCGGTACACCCAGCCGGCGCTGTTCACCGTCGAGTACGCGCTGGCGGTCACCTGGGAGCTGCTCGGCGTACGTCCGGCGGCGATGATCGGGCATTCCATCGGCGAGTACGTCGCGGCCACCCTGGCCGGGGTCTTCACCCTGCCTGACGCGCTGCGGGTGGTCGCCGCCCGGGGCCGGCTGATGCAGTCGATGCCGGCCGGTTCGATGCTCGCCGTCGCAGCCGACGAATCCGAGGTGGCCGCTCTGCTGCCGGACGGGGTCACGATCGCCACGGTGAACGGGCCGGGCACCTGCGTGGTGGCCGGCGAGACCGCGGCGGTCGCGGCGTTCGCCGACGGCCTGCCGGGCAGGACCAAGAAGCTGCGGACGTCGCACGCGTTCCACTCGCCGATGATGGACCCGATCCTGGCCGAGTTCACCCAGGTGGTGGCCGCCGTCCCGCTCGGCCCGCCGCGAACCCGGTTCCTGTCCAACGTCACCGGCACCTGGATCACCGACGAACAGGCGACCGACCCCGGTTACTGGGCGGCGCACCTGCGCCGGCCGGTCCGGTTCGGCGCCTGCGTAGGGACCCTGCTGGCCGAGGGGCGCTGGTCGCTGGTCGAGTGCGGTCCCGGCCGGCAGTTGTCCGGCCTGGCGCGGATGCAGGTGGCCCGGGCCACCGCGCCGGCGCAGCGGGCGCTCACCCCGCTGGCGAGCATGCCGGGGCCGGGCGAATCGACCGGCGATCTGACCACGCTGTCCAGCTCGATGGGCGCCCTGTGGGTGCGTGGCGTGCCGGTGCGTCCGCTGCCCAGCGAGGACGACGGCCACCCCGGGGACGGTCCGCCCGCGCTGTTCCGCGTGCCGCTGCCGGTGCACCCGTTCGAGCGCAAGCGCTACTGGGTGGACCCGGACCCGGAGCAGCCGGTCGTGCCGGTCGTCCCGCCCAGCGGGCCCCGCGCGCTCGCGGACTGGTTCGCGGTGCCGACCTGGCGCCAGGCCGCGCCCGACCCGCGTACCGGGCCGATCGGCCGTTGCCTGGTCTTCGTGGACGGGCCACGCGGCGACGAGTTGGCCGGTGCGTTGCGCGACGCGGGTGCCGACCTGGTCGAGGTGCGGCCGGGACCGGCCTTCGCTCCGGCGCCGCACGGCTTCCGGCTCCGGCCGGGCGTCCGCGAGGACCACGACGCCCTGGTCGGCGCGTTGTCCGCGGCCGGGGTGCCGGGGCGAATCGTGCACGCCTGGGCGCTGGACGGCGAGCCCGCCGGCACCGACATCGCCGCCGCCTGGGCCGGGCAGGACCGCGGGTTCTTCAGCGCGCTGCAGCTGGTCCAGGCGCTCGCCGGGACCGGGCTGACCGCCGGCGAGGAGGCCGCCGAGCCGATCCGGCTGGACCTGGTCACCGCGGGCGTCGGCGACCCCGCCGGCGGCGACCTGGTCCGCCCTGAGCACGCCACCCTGGCCGGGCTGGCCCGGGTGCTGCCGATGGAACAGCAGGGGCTGAGGGTACGGCTGATTGACGCCGATCCGGCCACCACCGACCCGTCGGCGCTGGTGGCCGAGCTGTGCCGGCCGGCCGACGGCGGGCCCGCCGAGGTGGCGTTGCGCGGGGCACGTCGCTGGGTCACCGGGTTCGAGCAGGTCAGCCTGGAGGGTGCGGCGGAGCCCGGGGTGCTGCGCGAGGGCGGCCGTTATCTGATCACCGGCGGCCTCGGCGGGATCGGCATCACCCTCGCCGAGGACCTCGCCGCGCGGGTGCGGGCGCGGCTGGTGCTGCTGGCCCGGTCCGGGTTGCCGGCCCGCGAGGAGTGGGACAGCTACCTGGCGGTGCACGGCAGCGACGACCGGGTGGGTCGGGCCATCGCGGCGATCCGCCGGATGGAGAGCGGCGGGGCCGAGGTGCTGGTGCTGGCCGCCGACGTGACCGATCCGGCCGACCTGCGCCGGGTACGCGACGACGTCGAGGCGGCGTTCGGCGGGCTGGACGGCATCGTGCACGCCGCCGGCCTGCCGGGCGGCGGGCTGGCCGAGGTCAAGGAACGGGCCGAGGCCGAGCGGGTGCTGGCGCCGAAGCTCGCCGGCACCCTCGCGCTGGCCCAGGTCTTCGGTGACCTGCCGATGGACTTCGTCGCGCTCTGCTCGTCGATCACCTCGGTGGCCGGCGGTCTCGGCCAGGTGGACTACTGCGCGGCCAACACCTTCCTCGACGCGTACGCCCGGGCCGGCCATGGTTGGCGCGCCCCGGTGGTGGCGCAGAACTGGGGCGGCTGGGCGGAGGTCGGGATGGCCGTCGAGACCACCTCGGCCACCCTCCGCGCGGCGGGCCGAGAGACGGTCACCGGGCCGGTCGACCACCCGATGCTGACCACCCGGGTCAGCGGTCCGGATCAGATCGTCGTGCACGGGGTGGTGTCGGCCGCCAGCCAGTGGGTGCTGGACGAGCACCGGATCGGGGGCGTACCGGTGGTGCCGGGCACCGGGCACCTGGAGTGCGCCCGCGCCGCCGTCGCGAGCGGTGTTCCGGCGCCGGGCGCCGGGCAGGTGGTCGAGCTGACCGACGTGGCCTTCCTGGAGCCGTTCGCGGTGCCGGACGGATCGGTGGCGCAGTACCGGGTGGAGCTGTCCACCGAGGACGGTACGTTCCAGGTCCGCAGCCTGGCCGCCGGCCGGACGCGGACCCACGTACGCGGATCGGCCGGCTGGACCGCGGCGGGCGACGCCCCGGTGCTGGACCTCGCCGCGGTGCTCGGCCGGTGCCGGCGGATCGACGACCGCCGGCCGCGGACCGGGATGGTGACCTTCGGGCCGCACTGGGACGTGCTGCGCGAGCACTACGTGGGCGACGGCGAGGAACTGGCCCGGATCGAGACTCCCGCGGCGTCCGCCGGTGACCTGGCGGCCTGGGGGCTCCAGCCGGCGATGCTGGACGTGGCCACCGCGTTCGGCCGCGGCCGGGGCGAGGGCAGCTACCTGCCGCTGTCCTACGGCCGGGTGGTCGTGCGCGGCGACCTGCCGGGCAACTTCTACAGTCACCTGCGGCACCGGGACACCACCACCGACGACGTCGTCGTGGCCGACCTGTCGCTGGTCGACTCCACCGGCCGGGAACTCGTCGCGATCAGCGAGTTCGTCCTGCGCCGGGTGGACCAGGCGGCGGTGACCGGCGACCTGGTCGCACCGGCGGCCGGCCCGGTCGCCGGACGGCCGGCCGGGCGGTGGACCCGGCGCCGGCGGCCCGTCGGGAGAGATCAGGCCGGCGGACGGGGCCGAGGCCTTCCGGCGGAGCCTCGGCGCGGGTCTCGGACCGCAGGTGGTGATCACCACCCGGCCGGTGGAGGACATCCTGCGCCGGACCCGGCAGCGGGCCACCGACGCCGACTCGGACCAGCCGGACGGGGCGACCGCGCCGGCCACCGGTGGTGATGGCTCGGCCGGCCCTGGCGGCGGGCTCGAGGCGGCCATCGCCGCGGTGTGGCGGGACAACCTCGGCGTGGACGACATCGGGGTGGACGACGACTTCTTCGAGCTCGGCGGCAACTCGCTGGTGGCGGTCCAGCTCATCGCCTCGATGCGCAAGGCGGTCGGGGTGCGGCTGCCGATGCGCAGCCTGTTCGAACGGCCCACCATCGCCGGACTGGCCGCGTTGATCGAACAGCTTCGGGCCGAGGCGCCCGCGGAAACCCCCGCCGCCGACCCGGCGGCCACGACCATCCCACGGCTGCCCCGCGGGTGAGCGCACAGAAGGAGGACCAGGTGACCGAATCGGCCGCAGCCGGGCTGCCCTTGACGATCGAGAGCGACGGCACACCCATCGTGGAGCTGGTCGAGGCCCGACGCGCGGAGATCCGTGCGGCCCTGGTCGAACACGGCGGGGTGCTGCTGCGCGGCTTCGACGTCGGCCGCGTCGACGGGTTCGACCGGGTGGTGCGGGCGCTGGCGGGCAGCCCGCTCACCTACACCGAGCGTTCGTCGCCCCGCAGCACCATCAAAGGGCAGGTCTACACGTCGACCGACTATCCGGCGGACGAGGAGATCTTCCTGCACAACGAGAACTCGTACCAGGCGAGCTGGCCGCTGACCCTCTTCTTCTACTGCATCCAGCCGCCCACCTCGCTGGGCGCGACGCCGCTGGCCGACGTCCGCCGGGTGTACCGGGAGATCGACCCGGCGGTCCGTGAGGAGTTCGAACGGCGCCGCTGGATGCTGGTCCGCAACTTCCACGGCGACTTCGGCACCCCGTGGCAGCAGGTGTTCAACACCGACGACCGGGACGCGGTGGCGGGCTACTGCGCGGCGAACGGGATCGAGGTGGAGTGGCTCGGCCGGGACGGCCTGCGTACCCGGTCGGTCCGCGACGCCGTCCACCACCGGCCCGGCAGCGACCTGCCGAGATGGTTCAACCACGCGACGTTTTTCCACGTGTCCACGCTGGCCAAGGACCTCCAGGAGGGCCTGTTGGCGATGTTCGGCGAGGACGGCCTGCCGACCAACACCTACTACGGCGACGGGGCGGCGATTCCCGCCGACGTGATGGACCACCTCCGGGCCGCCTACCGGGCGGCGACCGTGCGCTTCGACTACCGGGCGGACGATGTCCTGGTGGTGGACAACATGACCGCGGCGCACGGCCGGGAGCCGTTCACCGGGCCCCGCCGGATCGCGGTCGCGATGGCCGAGCCGTACAGCCCGACCAGCCAGCAGAATTCGATCGAGCAGCAGGAGCAGTGGTGACTCCGCTGACGCCTGAAGGCGCCAGCTTTTCAGGCCGCTTGCACGGACTGAAGGGCAAGCCCTGCCCTCAGTATGTTGCTGGCGCCAACTACGTCCGCGTGCCCGTTGTAGCCGCAGGTTGCGCAGGTGAAGCCGGCTTGAGTGGGACGGTTGTCCCGGGCACAGTGCCCACACTGGGGGCAGGTGCGGGAGGTATTGGCAGGGTTCACCGCAACCACCAGCCGCCCGGCGCTTTCAGCCTTGGCGGCAAGGATCCGCAGGAACGCCCCCCAACCCGCATCCAGGATCGAACGGTTGAGCCCGGACTTTTGCGCCACGTTGCTGCCCGGCGCGTCGAGGGTGCCGGCCGCCGAGCGGGTCATGTTGCCGATCCGCAGGTCCTCGTGCGCGATCAGATCGTGGTGTCGGACCAGCCATCGGGCGGTCTTGTGGGCGTGGTCGAGCCGCTGCCGCCGGACCCGGGCGTGCAGGGCGGCGACCCGCTCGCGCGCTTTCCGGCGCCGGTTCGACCCACGCTCGCGGCGGGCCAACACTTGCTGAGCGGCGCCCAATCGGGCGGTGGATGCGGCGAGGTACCGGGGATTGGCGACGTGTACGCCATCAGAGGCGCGGTGCGCGTGCACCCGCACGTGCCCTACACCCTGCAGGTACAGCCGAACCTGACCCGAATCGGGCGCCGAGTCCCAGCGGCAACCATCGCGGTCCTTGGGCCATTCCACGGTGTCGAACCAGCCGCTGCCCTTGAACCGCGGATATCCCGGGGCCTGGCCGGATTTGACCCGACGGAAGAACGCGGCGAAGGCCTTCTCCAGCCGGCGCAGGGTGGCCTGCTGGGAGGAGAACGACCAACGTGCCTGCCCCGACGGATCGGTCCGCCTGATGTCTTTGAGCTGGGCGGACTGATCGCCGTAGCGAACCGTCACCCGGGACCGACGCCAGGCCTCCCGGCGCTCCTCCAACGCCGCGTTGTAGAGGTTCCGGTGGTCGTCCAAGCAGGCCGCGAGAGCGGCGGCCTGCCGGGCGGTGGGGCGCAGCAGGAAGGTGTACGCCCGTCTCACCAGTCACGGTCCAGTAACTCACGGCCCACAAGCACGCCCAAATCGTACGACGTTTGTCCGCACCGGATTGAAGGGAGGGAGCGCGGATTCCCCCGGTACTTCACGGGTGCTGGTTTCCTCCGCGCGAATCTTATGGCCGAAGACCGTTTCGTCGTGGTGCGCAACGACGAGGAGCAGTATTCGATCTGGGCGGCCGACCGGGAGATCCCGGCCGGCTGGCAGGACGCCGGGTTCACCGGCTCCAAGGCCGACTGCCTCGCGCACGTGGACGAGGTGTGGACGGACATGCGCCCGCGCTCGCTGCGTGAGTCGGCGCGATGACGGAGGTCCGTGAGTGGAGCTTCCCCGCCTCGTACGCCCAGGAGCGGGTCTGGTTCGCCAACCAGCGCGACGTCGGATCACCGGTCCACAACGTGTCCAGCCCGTGGACGTTCCCCACCGGCCTGACCCGGGAGCAGGTCACCGCGGTGTTTGCCGAGGTCGTCGCCCGGCACGAGGCGCTGCGGAGCTGCCTGCGACTCCAGGATGGCGTCCTGCTCCAGGTGGTGCGTGCCGTCGAGCCGATCGAGCTTCCGGTCGACGACCTGCGTGAGCTGCCCGACGACGAGCGGGTCCGCCGGACCGCCGAGATCGCCGCGGAACTGTCCCGGACCGCGATCCCGCTGGACCGGCCGCCGCTCTGGCGCGCCCGGCTGGTGCGGCTGGGCGACACCGCGTGGCGGTTGCTGCTGGTGCTGCACCACGCGGTGTTCGACGCGCACTCGGTGGCCGTCTTCCGGGACGAGATGGACGCCCTGTCCCGGGCCGCGGTGTCCGGTACGGCGGCCGTGCTGCCCGAGCTGCCCATCCAGTACGCCGACTACGCCGCGTGGCAGCGTGAGCAGTTGGCCGGTGCCGGGCTGAAGACCCAGCTCGCGTTCTGGCGGGACCGCCTCGCCGACGCCCCGCCGGTGCTCGACCTGCCGCTGGACCGCCCCCGACCGGCCGAACTCGGCTTCGGCGGCGACGAGGTCCATTTCACCCTCCCGGACGGGCTGCTCGACCGGGTCTCGGCGCTCGGCCGAGGGGCGTCCGCCACCCCGTTCATGGTGCTCCTGACCGCGTTCTCCGCCCTGCTGTCCCAGCTGTCCGGCAGCCCGGACGTGGTGGTCGGGGTCTCCACCACCGGGCGGGACCTGCCCGAGCTGGCCCCGCTGATCGGGATGTTCGTCAACCCGATCGCGCTGCGCTGCGACCTCGACGGCGATCCCACCTTCACCGAGCTGCTCGGCCGGGTCCGGGACGCCCTGATGGACGCGATGGAGCACGGCCAGACCCCGTTCCAACTGGTCGTCGAGGCGGTCGCGCCGCAGCGGGACCCCGCGGTGCAGCCGATCTTCCAGGCGGCGATCAACTACGTGCCCGACACCGGCTTCGACCCGGTGCCGCTGGGCACCACCAAGGACGACCTCGCCTTCGATCTGGCCAGCGGTACCAGCCGGCTGCTCTACCGGACGGCGCTGTTCGACCGGTCCACCGCCGAGGCGATCGTCGACCGGTACGTCCGGCTGCTCCAGGCCGCGGTCGCCGACCCGGGGCTGCGGGTCTCCGCGCTGCCGCTGCTGACCGACGTCGAGCGGGCGCTGGTGGTGGGGGAGTGGAACGACACCACGCGCCGCATCGCCGAGCGCACCGTTCCGGCACTGGTCGAGGAGCAGGTCGGTCGTACGCCGGAGGCGACCGCGCTGATCTGCGACGGCGCCACCATGACGTACGCCGAGCTCGACGCGCGGGCGAACCCGCTCGCCCGGACGCTGATCGCCCGTGGTGTCGGCCCGGAGTCGCTGGTGGCGTTGGCGCTGCCCCGCTCGCCGGAGCTGGTGGTCGCGGTGCTGGCCGTGCTCAAGTCCGGTGCTGCGTACCTGCCGATCGACACCAGCTACCCGGCCGAGCGGATCGCCTGGCTGCTCGACGACGCGGCGCCCGCGCTGGTGCTGGCCACGGCGGCCACCGCGGCGCTGGTGCCCGGCGAGGTGCCGGTCCTGGCCGTGGCCGCCGACGTCGACGCGCCGTTGACCGACGCCGACCGCGTGCCGGTGACCGACGCGGACCGAGTCGCCCCCCTGCGGCCGGGACACCCGGCGTACGTGCTCTACACCTCCGGGTCGACCGGCCGCCCGAAGGGCGTGGTGGTCGAACACCGGTCGGTCAACGCCTACCTCGCCTGGGCCCGGCACAGCTACCCGGGACTGGCCGGCACCGCGCTGCTGCACTCGCCGATCTCCTTCGACCTCAGCGTGACCGGGCTGCTCGGCCCGCTCACCGCCGGTGGCGCCATCCGGCTGGCCGCGATCGACGCGCCCGCGGCACGGGCCGGCGGCGGCCCACGTTCCTGAAGGCGACGCCGAGCCACCTGCCGCTGCTGGACGGCGAGCTGTCGCCCACCGCGGACCTGGTGCTCGGCGGTGAGGCGCTGGCCGGCGAGCCGCTCGCGGCCTGGCGCGCCGCGCACCCCGAGGTCACGGTGATCAACGAGTACGGGCCGACCGAGGCCACGGTGGGCTGCGTCGCGGCCCGGATCGAGCCCGGCGAGTCGCTGCCTCCCGGCCCGGTCGCCATCGGCCGGCCGATCTGGAACGTCGAGGTGTACCTGCTCGACCCGGCGCTGCGGCCGGTGCCGGTCGGCGTGGCCGGGGAGTTGTTCGTCGCGGGCGATCAGGTGGCCCGCGGCTACCTCCGCCGGCCGGCGCTCACCGCGGAGCGCTTCCTGCCCTGCCCGTTCGGCGCGCCCGGACGGCGGATGTACGCCACCGGCGACCGGGCCCGGTGGCGGGCGGACGGGACCATCGAGTACCTCGGTCGCACCGACCATCAGGTCAAGGTGCGCGGCCACCGGATCGAACTCGGGGAGATCGAGTCGGCCCTGCTGGCCCGGCCGGACGTGCACCGTGCGGCGGTCCTGGTCCGCGAGGACGACCAGGGCGAGCCGTACCTGGTGGGCTACGTCGTCGGCCCGGCCGAGCGGGACGTCCTCGCCGCGGAGCTGGCCCGGACGCTGCCCGCCCATCTGGTGCCGGCCGCCTTCGTCCGGCTCGACGACCTGCCGCTGACCGCGAACGGCAAGCTGGATCGGGACCGGCTGCCGGCGCCCGAGCAGGTCAGCCAGGCCTACGTCGCGCCGCGGACCGACGCCGAGGCGCTGGTGGCCGAGGTCTTCGCCGAGATCCTGCAGGTGGAGAAGGTCGGCGCGCGGGACGACTTCTTCGCCCTGGGCGGCAACTCGCTGCGCGGGATGCGGGCGATGGCCCGGATCCGGTCCGAGGTCGACCTCGACGTGCCGATGCGGGCGTTGTTCAGCCACCCGGTCGTCGCCGACCTGGCGGTCCAGATCGAACAGCTGATCGCCGCCGAGGTGGACGACCTCTCCGACGCCGAGGTCGCCGCGCTGCTCTCGGCCGAGGAGGGAACGACCCGATGACCGCCCGGACCGAGGCGGCTGACCGCGACGCCGGTCGCGAAGCGCTGATCGCCCGGCGCCTGCGGCGCCGCGCGGCCGCACCCACCGCCGGGATCACCCGCCGGCCCGACGGCACCGACCCGCCGCTGTCGTTCGCCCAGGAGCGGGTGTGGTTCATGGAGCAGATCGCTCCGGGTCAGGCGGCGTACCTGATGGCAGTGCCGCTGCGGGTGCGCGGCCCGCTCGACGTGGACCGGCTGCGCGCGGCGCTGGACGGGCTCACCCGGCGGCACGAGTCGCTGCGGACCCGGTTTCCGGCGGACGCCGACGGGCGCCCGTTGGCGCTCGTCGAGGACGATGTCGAGGTGCCGCTGCGGATCGTCGAGGCGGCCGACGAGAGCGCCGCGCAGGCCCTGGTCGACCGGGCCGCGGTGGAACCGTTCGACCTGGCCGCCGGCCCGCTGCTGCGGGCCCTGCTGGTCCGGATGGCCTGCGACGATAATCCGGCCTCCGCGCCGCAAGACGGCACTCCGGACCGGATGAACGTCGCCGACGACCACGTGCTGCTGCTGACCCAGCACCACATCACCTCCGACGGCTGGTCGGTCGACGTGCTGCTGCGTGACCTGATCGCCCTGTACCAGCATTCGGAGCAGCTGCCCGAGCTGCCGATCCAGTACGGCGACTTCGCGCACTGGGAGGCCCGGACGTTGGCCGGCCCGCAGGTGCGGCGCCACCTCGACTACTGGACCGCGCGGCTGGCCGGGGTGCCGCCGCTGGAGTTGCCGCTCGACGCTCCCCGCCCGGCCACCCAGACCTACCACGGCGACTTCGTGGAGTTCCGGGTGAACCGGGAGGTGGTCGACGGGTTGGCCACCCTGGCCCGGGAGGCCGGCGGCACGCTGTTCATGGCGCTGCTGGCCGCGTACCAGGTCCTGCTGGCTCGGCACTGCGGTCAGGACGACTTCGCGGTCGGCGTCTCGGTCGCCGGCCGCTCCGCCCCGGAGCTGGAGAACGTGGTGGGCATGTTCATCAACATGCTGCCGATGCGGGCCGAGCTGGCCGGCGACCCGACCTTCACCGAACTGCTCGGTCGCACCCGCCCGGCGGTGCTGGACGCCTTCGAGCACGCCGACGTGCCGTTCGCCCGGGTGGTGCAGGAGCTGGGTGTGCCGCGCGACGTCAGCCGCTCGCCGGTGTTCCAGGCGATGCTCGTCCTGCAGAACTACGAGATGGGGCGGTTCGCGGCGGCCTCCGGCCGGGCCGACGTGGAGTTCGACTGGACCCCGATGGAGCTGCGGGCCACCCGGTTCGACATCGAACTGCACCTGGTCGAGGTCGGCAGCGGCCTGCTGGGCAAGTTGGTCTTCAACACCGACCTGCTCCACCGGTCCACCGTGGAGCGGATGGCGGACCGGTTCGGCGCGCTGCTGCGGTCCGTCGTCGTCGCGCCGGAGTCGCCGGTGTCCGGGCTGGAGGTGCTGGCCGACGGCGAGCGCGCGCTGGTGGTCGACGCCTGGAACGCCACCGCCACCCCGTTCCCCGAGCACGCGACGCTGCACGGCCTCGTCGAGGAGCAGGTGGCCCGGACGCCGGACGCCGTCGCGGTCCGGTTCGAGGGGCGTTCGGTGTCCTACGCCGAGCTGAACGCGGTGGCCAACCGGATCGCACACCGGCTGCGACGCGCCGGGGTGGGCCCGGAAACCCTGGTCGGGGTGTGCGCGGAGCGGTCGGTCGAGCTGGTCGCGGGGCTGCTCGGGGTGCTCAAGGCCGGCGCCGCCTATCTGCCGCTGGACCCCGAGTACCCGGCCGACCGGCTGGCGTTCATGGTCTCCGACGCCGCCGCCCCGGTGGTGCTGCTGCAGGACCGGCTGCGGGGGGTGCTGCCGGACACCGGCGCGACGGTACTGGCGCTCGACGACGAGTCCGAGTGGCGCGGTGAGTCCGGGGACGACCCGTCGCCCACCGCCACCGCCGGCAACGTCGCCTACGTGATCTACACCTCCGGCTCCACCGGACGGCCGAAGGGGGTCGCCAACACCCACCGGGGCATCGTGAACCGGCTGGACTGGATGCAGCGGACGTACCGGCTCGGCGCGGACGACGCGGTGCTGCAGAAGACACCGGCCAGCTTCGACGTGTCGGTCTGGGAGTTCTTCTGGCCGTTGCAGACCGGTGCCCGGCTGGTGTTGGCCAGGCCCGGCGGGCACAAGGACGCCGCCTACCTGCGCGATCTGCTGATCGCCGAGCGGGTGAGCACCGCCCACTTCGTGCCGTCGATGCTCACCGCCTTCCTCGCCGAGGAGGGCGTCGAGGCGTGTGCCGGCCTGCGCCGGGTGATCTGCAGCGGCGAGGAACTGCCGCTGGCGTCGGCCGTCGAGTTCTCCGGTCGGCTTCCGGACTGCGAACTGCACAACCTGTACGGGCCGACCGAGGCGGCGATCGACGTCAGCTGGTGGCCCTGCCGGCCGGCGGAGCTGGCGGGGCTGACCAGTGTGCCGATCGGTGGTCCGATCGCCAACCTGCGCCTGTACGTGCTCGATGAACGGCTCAACCCGGTGCCTCCCGGGGTGAACGGTGAGCTGTACATCGGCGGCGTCGGCCTGGCCCGCGGCTATCATCGCCGGCCCGCGTTGACCGCCGAGCGGTTCGTCCCGGACCCGTTCGGCCCGACCCCGGGAGCCCGGCTTTACCGGACCGGCGACCTGGTCCGCTGGCGGCCGCCCCACGGCTCGCGGCGGCCCCCCGGCTCGTCCGAGGCCGCACCGGCGGGGGCGGGCGGGATGGCTCCACCGACGGCCGGGGTGATCGAATTCCTCGGCCGGATCGACCACCAGGTCAAGCTGCGCGGCCTGCGGATCGAGCTCGGCGAGATCGAGAGCGCGCTGCGCGAGCAGGACGGCGTGGTCGAGGCCGCGGTCGTGGTCCGCGAGGACACCCCGGGCGACAAGCGGCTGGCCGCCTACCTGGTCGGCCCGGCGTCGGCCGCCGAGCTGAAGGCGGCGCTGAAGCAGCGGCTGCCGGAGTACATGGTGCCGGCGGCGTTCGTGTCGCTGGACGCGTTGCCGCTGACCACGAACGGCAAGCTCGACCGCAGGGCGTTGCCCGCCCCGGTGGCGTCCCGTGAGTCGGCCGCGCAACTCGTCGAACCCCGTAACCCGACCGAACGGACGCTGGCCCGGATCTGGTCGGAGGTGCTCGGCGTGCCGACGCTCGGCATCGACGACGACTTCTTCGACCTGGGCGGCACTCGATGCTGGCCACCCAGGTCGTCGCGCGGATCCGCAAGGCCGAGCTGGCCGGCCGCCCGGTCGGCGTGATGGACCTGTTCCAGAACCGGACGATCCGCGATCTCGCCGGGTTCATCGACGGACCGGCGCAGGACGACGGGCCGCGCCGGCTGCTCTACGAGCTGACCAGGCCAATCCCGGCGGACCGGCGGACGCTGACCTACGTGTGCGTGCCGTACGGCGGCGGCAGCGCCATCGTCTATCAACCGCTGGCCGACGCGCTCCCCGACGGCGTCGCGCTGTACTCGGTGGCGATTCCGGGGCACGACGTCGGCCTCGAAGAGGACGCGGTGCGCCTGGACGAGCTGACCGGTCGGGTCGCGGCGGAGGTGCTGGAACGGATCTCCGGCCCGCTCGTGCTGTACGGGCACTGCGGCGTCGGTAGCGCGATCGTGGCCGAGGTGGCCCGCAAGATCGAGGCGGCCGGGCGGGACCTGGAGGCGGTGTACATCGGCGCGATGTTCCCGTTCGCCCGCCCCAAGGGCGCCTTCTCGGCGATGCGTATCCGGCTGGAGGCGCTGCGGAGCAACAAGCACTACGCGAGCTGGCTGAAGGGCATGGGGGTCGACACCGACGAACTCGACCCCGAGCAGGCCGACCGGATCATCAGCAACATGCGGGCCGACTCGCGGGCCTCCGAGGAGTACTTCACCGGGCTGTTGGACCGGCGGGTGGAGAAGCTCCGCGCGCCGATCGTCTCGGTGGTCGGTTCGGCCGACCCGGTCACCGAGTACCACGCCGAGCGGTACGCGGAGTGGCAGTTCCTCAGCGACACCCTGGGCCTGGTGGTGCTGGACGAGGCCGGGCACTTCTTCCTCAAGCACCGGGCCGACGAGCTCGCCGAGATCGTCACCGCTACGCATCCGGCGCTGGCCGCCGGCGACACGACGGCGCTGGAACCCGCGGCGCGCGGGGCGGACGCGGCCTGGGCGCTGCGCGACTGGCAGCGCCTCGGCCTGGACGCCGACCAGGCCACGAAGACCGTCAAGCCAAGCATGGGCCGGTTCCTGGCCGTCTCGCTCGGTCAGCTCGTCTCCACCACCGGTTCGGCGTTGACCAGCTTCGCGCTGCCGGTCTGGCTCTACACCCGGACCGGCTCCGTCACCGACCTCGGCCTCCTGTGGGCGCTGGCGTTGATCTGCGGGGTGCTCACCCTGCCGGTCGCCGGCGCGCTGGTCGACCGGGTCGACCGGCGGCGGATCATGATGATCGCGAGCTGCGTCTCGGGCACCCTGCAGCTGATCCTGGCCGGGCTGCTCTGGTCCGGACATCTCGCGCTGTGGGAGATCTACGCGCTGGTGTCGCTGAGTCAGGTGGCCGCCTCGTTCCAGCGGATCGCGTTGCAGTCGGCGGTGCCGCAGTTGGTGCCGAAGCGCTACCTCGGCCACGCGATGGGCATCACCCAGCTGACCAACGGGTTCGCGCTGTTGCTGATGCCGGTGATCGCGGCCGGTCTGCTCGCCGCGATCGAACTCAAGGGCATCCTGCTGATCGATGTGGCGAGCTACCTGTTCGCGGTGCTGACCCTGCTGTTCATCAGCTTCCCCGACTCGCTGGGCTGGCGGCCCAGGGAACCACTGCCGGTGGCCATCGTCAACGGCCTGCGCTACTCGTGGAACCACCGCGGATTCCGGCTGATGCTGGGCTACTTCGCGCTGGGGAACGTGTTTCTCGCTCCGGCGCTGGTGCTGACCACCCCACTCGTGCTTTCCTTCGGGACGGTGGCCCAGGTGGCCCAGGTCGCCGTCGCGGAGGCGCTCGGCGCGATCGCGGGCGGCACGTTGATGACCGTCTGGGGTGGCCCACGGCGGCGCCGGATGATCGGGGTGCTGATCGGCAACCTCGGCACCGCCGCGGGCTGCGCGCTGGTGGGCGTGCGCCCCTCGATCGTCGTGGTGACGGTCGGGCTGTTCCTGATGACCGCGGCGATGGCCACGGCGCAGGACATCTACGCCACGATCGTGCAGGTCAAGGTGCCGCAGCGCTATCACGGACGGGTGTTCGCGCTGAACCAGACCATCTCCTGGTCCACCCTGCCGATCGGGTTCGCGCTCCTCGCCCCGTTGGGGACCGCGCTGTTCGAGCCGATGCTCGCCCCCGGCGGAGCGCTCGCCGGCTCGCTCGGCGCGGTCATCGGGGTCGGCCCGGGACGTGGAATCGGGTTCGCGTACCTGGTGTTCGGGTTCATGCTCGCGCTGGTCACCGCCGGTGGTTTCCTGATCAGGGCGTTTCGCCGGTTCGACACCGAGGTGCCCGACTCGCTGCCCGACGACCTGATCGGCGCCCAGGAGCGGGCGCGGCGGCTGGCCGCGGCGAAGGTGGAGGACCGAGAGCCGGCCGTCGTGGCCACCGGAGGTTGAGTTGGCTGAGTATCCGCAGGAGGTCACAGCGCTTCCAGGGCACCCCCGAGCGGTCGGGCTGGGCGCCGGCGTGGAGCGCCGGACGCGAGGCGACGATCCGGCGGACCCGTTCTACTACGTCGTCATGCGCGACCCGGAGGGCAACGAGTTCTGCGTGAGCTGACCCTCCGATCCATGGGCCCACCGCGCCCGCGCGAGCTGAAGCCGCGATCCCGTCAGTGCGGCGGCTCGCGGCGCAGATCGTAGGTCAGTTCGGCGATCTGGCCGTCCTGCACCATCCGGGTCAGTCGCACCTGGGAGGACAGGAGCCGGCGGGGCAGCAGCGGCGCGCCTCCGCCGAGGAAGACGGGCGTGACGCCAATGATGATCTCGTCGAGCAGCCCGTGGTCGGCAAAGGCTCCCACCAGCTCACCCCCGCCGACCAGCCACACGTTGGCCCCCTGTGCGGCCTCGACCATCGCGACATGGACCGGGCCCACGTCGCCGGAGACGAACGTCAGGTTCGCACCCGGTATCGCGGGCAGCTCACGATGGGTGAACACCCAGCAGGGCGTGTCACCGTAATAGTCCTGCCACTTCTGGGGCTGCGCCAGCAGCCGGTCGTGGCCGAGCACCCACTCGTAGGTGGTCGCGCCCATGCACATGGCACCCACCCCGGCGAAGAACTCGGCGAACCGGTCAGGGCCGGTGCGTTCGACGTCGAACAGCCAGTCCAGCGAGTTGGCCTCGTCGGCGATGAAGCCGTCGGCGCTGGTCGCCGTGTAGTACTGGGTCTTCGTCACCGGCTCACCATGCCACGCCCGTACGACCTCAGGCCTGGGCGATCTGGTCGCCCCAGCGCTTCCACGCGTCGTCGACGACGGCATCGACGCCGCGGGCGACCGCCCGCAGGTCCGCCACGGTGAACGATTCCTCGTGACCGGCGCGCCACCGGACGGCCCGGTGGGCCAGGGCTTCCCAGTCGGGGAAGGTCTCGGCGAGGTACGTCGCGGCGCCGGCCTTCGAGGTGATGTCTCCGTGGGCGAGCGTGTAGTGCAGCCGCGCCGGACCGAGGACGCACCACGCGACGCCGGATGCGTCCACCGGGGTGTCGGCGGGCAGTTGGGCAACGGCCTGAACGACGCCGGTCGCCAGTGGCCGCCAGTAGTCACGAAGGTTCTCGAGGTTGTACCGGCGCAGCGCCGCTGAGTCGACGGGTATGCCGAGTTCGTCGACCTCCACCCCCCGAGCCCGGATTCCGTAGCGCCGCAGGGTCAGCCAGAGCACGGGAGTCAACTCCCCGCACGGCTTGTCAATCCGGAACTCGCCGTCGACCACGAACGGCACCACCCGACGATCGACGGGGAACTCGTCGAACGTCGCCCGATCGAGGTACACGCCGTCCAGGTGCGGCCTGGCCGGCATGCCCTCGTGAACCTTCGCCAGCGCAGCCAGGTCACCTGGGCTCGCGACGCGCGACGTCACGATGACCGTGTCGACGTCGCTGGCGTCGGGCACCCAGGCTCCGAGTGCCGCCGAGCCGACGACGTAGAGCCGCTCGACGAAGCCCGGCAGCGCCTCGTCCACCGCCCGGAGGTACGCGTCCGTCAACTTCCGGATCACGCGCGCACCGTATCAGCGCGCCCCGGTCATCTCCCGGACGCGCGGGATGACCTGGGTGCCGTAGAGCTCGATGGCGGTCATGAGTGCCTCGTGTGAGAGGCCGCCCATGCCGTACTTCAGCTCGAAGCGGTTCGCGCCGAGGACGGTGAGGTTCGCCGCGATCTTCTGGGCGACGGTCTCCGGCGATCCGACGTAGAGCGACCCGTGTGGCCCGATCTCGTGCAGGAAGGATTCCTTGGTCGGCACGGCGAATCCGCGCGTCCTGGCGACGCGGCGGATGACCTCCTGGTAGCGCGGCCAGAACTCCGCGCGGGCCTGCTCGTCGGTGGCGGCGACGTGCCCGGGCGAGTGCACTCCGACCGGTCGCGGGGCCTGTCCGAGCTGCTTCAGGGCCTGCTGGAAGAGCTGGGAGAACGGGGCGAAGCGCGCCGGGGACCCACCGATGATGGCGAGCATCAGCGAGTATCCGTACCGGGCGGCGCGGATGACCGACTGGGGGTTGCCGCCGACGCCGATCCACGCCGGGAAGGGCCCGGACTCGGTGTGCGGCACGACGTCCTGGTTGTGCAGCGGGGCGCGCATCGTTCCTTCCCAGGTGACCGGCCCGCCCTTGAGCAACTCGGCGAAGAGCTGCGCCTTCTCTTCGAAGAGCTGCTCGTAGTCGGACAGGTCGTAGCCGAAGAGCGGGAACGAGTCGATGCTGGATCCCCGGCCGAGGATGACCTCCGCCCGACCGCCGGAGATCGCGTCGAGGGTGGAGTAGCGCTGGAACACCCGGACGGGATCGTCGGAGCTCAGCACCGTGACCGCCGACCCGAGGCGGATCCGGGTGGTCCGCCCGGCGATGGCGCCGAGTACCACGTCGGCGGCCGAGAGCGGAAAATCGTCGGTGTGGTGTTCACCGATCCCGAAGAAGTCCACCCCGACCTGGTCCGCGAGGACGCCCTGCTCGACGAGGTTGCGGATCGTCCGGGCGTGGGACAGAGGGCGGTCGTGGTCGTCATGCGTGACGTCGCCGAAGGTGTCCAGGCCGAGCACGAGTGGGAACGTCGTGGGTTCGGCGGCGGCCGCCCGTACGGCGTCCGAGGGTGCGGTGGTCATGGTGAGCCCTTCTGTGCTGATTGCGGAACGGGGTTCGGTTGTGCGGCTCAGGCGGCCAGCGCCTGCTCGAAGTCGGCCCGGCGCAGCGACACACCGAAGACCGGGCCGCCCGGTTGGAGGAGGCGTCCGGCCCGCAGGCTGTCCAGCGGGACGACGTCGTAGCCGATGCCCTCGATGACTTCCGCCGCGGTCTTCACCGCGCCCGGGTCGTCGCCGGCGACGCCGAGCGCGCGGCGCTCCGGCGAGCCCGCCGGGCGGCGGTCGTCCTCGAGTTCGTGGTAGCCGATGTGGTTGAGGGTCTTGACGACCGTCGACCGGGCGAGCCGGCGCTGGACGATCTCGCTGCTGCCGTACCGGGGGTCGTCGAACATCTCCTGAACGCCGTCGACGGGCGGCCAGTAGTTCATCGTGTCGACGACGAGCTTGCCGGCCACCAGGGCGGGGTCGAAGGCCGCGAACCTGTGCAGCGGGATGGCCAGCACCACGACATCGGCGTCCTCGACGGCATCCGCCGCCCATCGCGGCTCGGCCCCCGGCGCCAGTAGTTGGGTGATGAGGGCGATCTTCTCGGGGTCGCCGGAGGCCGCGATCGTGACGGGGTGGCCCGCGGCGAGCGCGACGCGGGCGATCACCGGACCGGTGTGGCCCGCGCCGAGCACGGCGATCCGCGGCGGCTGTGGCGTGGGCGGCAGGCTGGCCGTCATGGCCGTTTCTCCTCAACACGAGTGGTCGGTTCCGGGTGGAGATGGCTCTGCAGCGCCCGCAGTACGTCGGCGAGCGCCTCGACCTGCTCGGGCGTCAGGGCGTCGGTGAAGTGCCTCTTGATGGCCCTCAGGTGGGGGAGGGTCGCGCCGGAGAACATCCGGGCGCCGTCGTCCGTGAGCGAGACCTCGGAACCGCGGCTGTCGGTGGCGCAGTGGTTCCGGCCGATGAGGCCGCGCCGCTCCATCCGGTTCAGGTGATGGGAGAGCCGGCTCCGCTCCCAGCCGATGATCGCGGCCAGCTCCGACGATCGCAGCCGCCGGCCCGCCGCCTCGCTCAGCGCGAGGAGCACCTGATAGTCGGCCGGTGAGAGGCCCGAATCCTGGAGCAGCTGCGCGCCCAGGATCCGCCGGAGTTCGGCGGTGGTGTCGATCAGCGTCCGCCAGACCGTCAGTTCGCTGCTCGTCATCCGCCGCCCGGCGACCGGAGTCGCAGCGTGGCCGTCGTCACTCATTCGCTGTCACCTCATCTCCTTGACTGGTCAAGTATAGGCATATGATTGACGCATCAACATTGACGCGTCAATCACACTTCGGGGAGTTGACGATGACCAGTACGCGCGGCGGACACCGGATCGTGATCGGTGTCGACAGCTTCGGGGAGATGACCCTCGGCGGTGACGGCAAGCTGCTCAGCCAGCCGCAGAACATCCGTGAGCTGGTCGCGGAGGGGGTCCTCGCGGAGGAGTCGGGGCTCGACTTCTTCGGACTGGGCGAGCACCACATCGAGGAGATGCCGCTGTCCGCGCCCGACCTGGTCCTGGCCGCCCTCGCCGCCCGGACCTCCCGCATCCACCTGGGGTCCGCGGTCACGGTGCTGAGTTCGGACGACCCGGTGCGCGTGTTCCAGCGGTACGCGACCCTCGACGCCCTCTCCTCCGGCCGCGCCGAAGTGATCCTCGGCCGAGGCTCCAGCACCGAGTCGTTCCCGCTGTTCGGCTTCGACCTCGCCGACTACGACCGGCTGTTCGAGGAGAAACTCGAACTCTTTGCCCGGCTGCGCACGGAGCAACCGGTCACCTGGTCGGGAACCACGCGGGCCGCCCTGCCGGGACTTCAGGTCTACCCGCGTACCGCCGACGGAATGCTGCCGACCTGGGTGGGCGTCGGCGGGAACCCGGCCTCCGTCGTGCGCGCCGCGCGGCACGGTTTCGCACTGATGCTCGCGATCATCGGCGGCAATCCCGCCCGCTTCGCCCGCCTCTCCGCGCTCTACCGGGCGGCCACCGAGCAGTCGGGGATCGGCCCGCTGCCGATCGGGGTGCACTCGCCCGGGCATGTCGCGGCCTCCGACGAACAGGCGAAGGAGCAGTACTGGCCCACCTACCGGACGTTCATGCTCGACGCCCGCCGGCAGCGCGGCTTCCCGGAGATCACCCGTGACTACTTCGAACACGAGGTCGAGTACGGCTCCCTCTACGTCGGCTCGCCGGAGACGGTCGCCCGACGCATCGCCAAGACCATGACCACCCTCGACGCGAACCGCTTCGACCTGAAGTACGGCATGGGCCCGATGCCGCACGCCGTCCTCATGGAGAACCTCCGCCTGTTCGGCACCGAGGTCGCGCCCAGGGTGCGCGAGCAACTCCAGCAGCGGTAAGTGAACCCGGCCGCCCGTCCCGCGGCAGTTTGGACCAGGTGCGGACGGGTACGGCCGACCGGGCACCGGGACACGGAGGGCGGTACGGCGATGAACACTGGTCGACTGGGTGACGTGCTCGTCGGCGCGGCGGGCAACGTGGCCGGTACCGTCGTCGACCCGCGCAAGGGGCTGAGCCAGCTCCGCTCGGCGGTCTCCGGGCGGACCCTGGCCACCGTGGCGGCGGGCCTGGTCATCGGCTTCCTGGTGGCCCGGTCACGGCGCCGGGGGTGACGCCCGCCGCCCGGCGCACCGCAGCGGGGGATCAGGGGTGGGCGGCCAGCAGCCGGGTGATCTCCGGGGCGGCCGGGTGTTCCGGCGCGACGGTGAGGAAGCGTCGCAGGGTGCGCGGCGCCTCGGCGGGGCGGGTACGCCGCTGGGCGAGGCCCAGCACGAGCAGCCCGTCCGGGGAGTCCGGGGTGTGACCCAGCACCTCCTGCGCGGCCTGCGCCGCCCCGGCCGCGTCCCCCGCCCTGAGCAGGGCGAAGGCGAGACGCAGCCGGATCGTGTCGTCGGGGCGGTCGCGCAGCGCCTCCCGGTACAGCTGCGCGGCGGCGTCGTACCGGTCCTGCGCCTCCAGGTCGCGTGCCAGCCCGACCGCCACCGCGACCGGGCCACCGTGCAGCGGCTACGGGTGCCGACGCGAGACGGGCACCCTCTGGACGTCGTCCTCGGCTACTCCGACGTGGCCTCGTACCTCTCCCCGACCAACCCGTATGTCGGCGCGACCGTGGGCCGCTACGCCAACCGCATCGCCGGCGGTCGCTTCACCCTCGATGGGAAGACGTACCCGCTGACGACGAACGAGGCGGACACCTGCCTGCACGGCGGCACGGAGGGCTTCCACCTCCGCCTCTGGACCGTCGTCGACCAGGCCGCCGATTCACTCACGCTGGAACTCGTCAGCCCCGACGGGGACCAAGGGTTCCCCGGCGAACTGACGGCCCGCGCCGCGTACCGGGTGGCGGGGGACACGGTCACCATCGAGTTGTCCGCCGCCTGCGACGCACCGACCGTCGTCAGCCTGACCAACCACGCCTACTTCAATCTCGGAGGGCCCGAGTCCGGAAGCGCCGAGGACCACCTGCTGGCCGTCGACGCCGACACCTACCTGCCGGTCGATCCTCGCGCCATTCCCCTGGGGCGGCTGGATCCGGTCGCCGGAACGCCCTTCGACTTCACGACGCCGGCCGCGATCGGCCACCGGGCTCGTCACCACCATCCACAGGTACTGCGGGTGGCCGGTATCGACCACGCCTACCACCTGCGCGGCGAGGGCCTGCGCCGAGCGGCGCGGCTGGAACATCCGGACAGTGGACGCTTCCTGGAGATCAGCACCGACCAGCCGTCGCTGCAGGTCTACACCGGTAACCGCCTCGACGGCACGCTGAATGGGCGCGACGGCAGGCTGCTCCGGCAGAGCGACGGAATAGCCCTGGAGACGCAACGGCACCCGGACGCCCCGAACCAGCCCGCGTTCCCCTCGCCGGTGCTCAATCCAGGCGAGACGTACCGCTCGATCACCACGTGGCGGCTGGGTAGTTCCTGAGGGCGGCGGCCCCGACTCGCCGCACGGCCGTCCCCACAAGGACCAGGACCTGGATCGGGACGCAGCGAACACTTCCGGTGCCCACCGTCGAGGGTGGGCACCGGAAGTGGTCGGTGTTGACTGGGTTCAGTTGCGCCGTCGGTGCGTCACGGTGCCGGGGCCCACGGCGAGGCGGCCAGCCAGCTCGTGTCGTCGGCATACGACACGCTGGTGTCCCACTCGTTGGTGCCGGGCGGGCCGGCGAGGTACACGCCGCCGTTGTAGGCGCGGAGGTACCGCGTCGAGTAGTTCACCGATTGGAACGACACGCCCTGACCGCTGTTACCGGCCACCTGGCAGAAGGTGGCGTCCTGGGAGAACAGCGTGCTGCCGTCGTCGGGCTGAAGGGAGACCACGAAACCCTGGTGCCGCAGGTAGTTTCCGGGCCGGTTGACCGCCTCGAACGAGAAGCAGTTCGGGTTGGCCAGGCCGGCCGCCTTCACGAAGGTCGCGTTCTGCTTGTCGGCGGTCGAACTGGCCGCCGTCACCGCGGCGGTGACCACGCTGGTGGTAGTGGAGCTGTGCTGCATGTAGTTTGATGAGCCACTGGGCGTCGTCGTCTGCAGCGAGACGCGGGGACCCGGGGAGAGGGTGAAGCTGACGTCGTTGGACGCCCCGGGCGTGGGCCCGCTCGCGGTCTGGAAGTCTCCGCAGTTGCTGTCGGTGTCGTTGCCGTCAGGGAAGCGGGCAGCGCTTCGCCCGTTAGCACCCGTAGTGCCCGGGTTGGTCACTCGGCAGCCGCTCTGCCCCGCCCCAGAGGTCGCTTGGTAGCCTTCGGCGGTCCACGGGTCGACCATGGTTCCGTAGTTGAGGCTGTCAACTACCAGGTCCTGGGCGTCACGCAGGACCATGTTGCCGGCGGTGGCGAGGGCGGGGCCCCCGAACCATTGGTTCGGTGCCGTCGTGCCCTGGTAGCCGGCGTTCGTGACTGCGGTGTCACGCACTGGCGTGTTGACGGCGTGGCCGTTGTCGAGGGGCTTGTCGAGGGTGACCCCGCTGCCCAGTGCCTGCACCGGCTCGTTGCTCGAGTGCGGGAAGCGGGTCGCCGGCGTGAAGCTGACCCCGGTCCCCCACACGCTGTAGGGGAGGTTGGACGCGTGGTCGAACTGCAGCGGGGCGGCGATGGTGATGCCCGTGCCGTTCGCGCCGGAGGTGCCGACCGCGGTGACCGTGACGTTGTCGATCCCGTGGCCGGGGCTGTCGATGTCCAACCTGATCTTGTCACCCACCGAGATGTTGGCGGTGGACGACATCTTGATGTTGGTGGCACCCGCGCGCGCGGCCGCCGACAGGCGCCCTTGCGTGCCCGGCCTGCCGACCGCGGTGACCGTGGCCACCTCGTGGTCAGCGCCGTAGCCGAGGCCGATCTTCTGGCCGACCGTGAAGCCGGTCGTGCTCGTGACAGGCACGTTGGTCGAGCCCGCGGGGACCGTGATGACCGGCCCGTCGGGGACGGGCTGCCACAGGGTCGTACTGGCGGTGGCCGCCGTTCCGACGCTGACGATCGTCCGATTTTCCACGCTGGAGCCGGTGTCGATGGCGATCTGACGGCCTGCCGCCAGCCCGGTCGTGCTTCTGACATTGATGGTGGCGTCGCCGGCGGCGGCGGGGGCCGCCAGTCCGGAGTTGGCCAGGCCGAGCACGTAGAAGCTGTGGCTCGCGAGCGTCGTTCCGGCCGGCACGGTCACCGTGGAGAAGGTGGCCTGCTGGGTCGGGTGCTCGGTCAGGGTCCAGTTGGAGATGTCGACGTCGGTGGCGCCGGCGTTGTAGAGCTCGATGAAGGCGTTGGTCGAGTTGCCATTGCTGCCCGTACGGAATTCATTGATCTTGATCGGGCTGACGTTCCGCACCTTCTCGGCCGTCGTCTCGAACTGCCTCCCACCCTTCGTCGGGTTCGTCCACCAAGCCTTGCCGATCAGGTCGCCGTTGAAGGGCGCCGGTCCCGAGGTGACCTTGAAGGTCGCGCTCACGGTCGCGCCCGGGGCAACCGGATCCTCGAACGTCACCGACGTGTCGGTGGTGCCCGGGACGACGGACGTCCACTGCTTGTTGGGCAGGGAAATGCTCAGCTTCACGCCCACCGCGGGGGACCCCGTGGTGTTGGTGAACGTCACGGTGGTGTCCTGCGAGGACCCCGGGACGAACGTCTGGAGACCGGGCGGAGTCGCAACTGCCGACGCCGGCGCGATGCTCAGCCGCTGCACGTCGTACTTGGTCGCCACGACGTTGGCCTGAATCTGCTGGTCAACGGCGTCCGACGGGTACCCGGTCGTCATGGCGCCCTCGTAGAAGGTGCCCTGCGAACCCACGCTGTTGTCGCCACCGTTGCCCAGGAGGATGGCCCCCTGCTTGCGCATCGGGTCGTAGCTGGAGTCGATGCGTGGCCCGTCGAACATGGTCGACAGGGAACCCTGCTGCGCGTCGCCGCCCAGGGAGGCCCAGTGGTGCGGCTCGCCCTTGGCCATCGCGGTCACGAACCGCCAGTTGATGCTCGGCAGGTCCGAGCAGAGCTTGGACGTACTACCGGGGTTGACACAACCAACCAGGTTGTTCTCCTGGTCGGTCATGATCCACGGACCGGGTCCGCTCCCGCGGTACCAGGCGGTGGCGTTGCCGTAGTACGTGGTTTCCATCGTGCCGTTGCCGTCGTCACGGCTGTCGATCTCGGCGTTGCCGTAGTCGTAACAGCAGCCGTTGTTGTAGTGGTGGCCGTTGATGACCCAGTACTGTCCCTCGGGCTGGTCGTCGACCGCGACGCCCTTGGTGTCGTTGTTGCGGAGGCCCATGCCGGGCTCGATGAAGATGCCGTATGCCTTGTGCCCACCGATAGTGATCGGCGCCATGTCCGCGATCGGCAGGTTGTTGAAGCCACCCATGGCCGGGCCGCTGAATCCGCCGCGGGGCGCCTGGGTGAGGTCGTTGTGCATGGGCGACTGGTCGTAGAGCTTCGTGATGAAGCATGTCGTGTCGGCACAGAACTGGTCCTGCGCGGCGGCGTCGGCGTATCCGCCCGCATCCGGGAACGGCCGAGCAACGGGTTGGACGATGCCAATGTCCTTGACCGCGTCGTCCGACAGGCGCCGGACCTGGTAAAGCGGGCCGTCGTAGGAGGCGTACATGGCCCGTGTGGTGCTGTGGGCGGCTACGCAGGGGGTGCCGCCCGCGGCGTAGATGTCACATGGCCCCTGCGGTCTGGCCGGGGGCTCCGGTTGTGCCGCCTGCGCTGACGGTGCCACCGCGAACGTGGCGCCAATCATGGTCAGCGCAATCGCCGCGCGAGAGGCGAGGGTCCGGCCGCGTACGCGGCGAGTGGGGGATCTGAACATGTGCATGTGCTCCGATCGTTCGTCTGCTGACCGAGCCGAATTGGTTAGGTTTGCCGTGACGAATAGGGGGAACTCTGCGCGACACGGGTGTCGCTGATCCGGCGAGCGCCGAGCGCCGTGACCGGGCCTGGCAGTTCTGACCACGAGAGGTGTGGTCAATCGGGCTGAAACCGCGGATCGCTCGCTGGAGGACCGTGAGCTGGCGGCGTCGGGAGGGGACAATCTGCCGACGCCGTGCAGTTGCGCGTCTGCGCCGGCGGAGGCCCTCGTGTCCGCCCCATACCGCCCGGCGTTGGTGATGGTGCCTGCGGGGCGCGCCACTTCCCGATTGCCCCCGGGCTGGCTCGGCGACTTCGAGCGCGCCTCAGTCCGATCACCGTACGTATTCAGCCTGAGGTGAGTCGCTGATCGGGGCCTGCTGTCCACTGTGGCTTGGCTGACTGGCATGATCTTGGTGTGCAGCCCGGGTCGCAGCTT
>NZ_JAEVHJ010000017.1:0-43478 GCF_016802855.1 Micromonospora sp. ATA51
TCCTGAGCCAGGATCAAACTCTCCAACAAAAACCTGTTGAAACAGTCATCCCGGCAACAAAAAGTGTTGCCAAAGGAATCCCAACCAACAATCCCCCCAAAGGAGAACTGCCAGTCCGGGGTATAAATCAATTTGGCACTGGCTTATCAAGCACCCTGTTGAGTTCTCAAAGAACAACCACACACCATCCAGAAGCCCCACCCAGTAGGACCCCCATCCGGGGCATTTCGTCCGTCCGCACCCGCCGCTCTCGCGCCGGGCACTTTTACTACGTTACCTCGCCGTCTTCCGCGTGTCAACCGGTGTGTCCCGGTGTGTCACGCTTGGTACGGGTTGGCGCCGATGAGCACGCGCAGCAGCGAACCGCTGCGCCTGATCATCGGATTTGGCAGGACGGCCGCCGCGGTCACCCGCGAACTCGTCCGCTTCCCTGCCGATCGACAACCTTACCCGGTCGGTTCCGCCTCGCCAAATCCGCCTCTCGGCGAATCCGGGGCACCGCCCGGTCCCAGGTTCCTGATGAGTGTAACCATCCGCCCCTGGGGGTCATTCCCGCGCTCCGGCCTGTCAGGTCTTTCGCCTGTTTCGTCCGTTCCGCGCTGGCAGAGAGAAAGTTACGCGTCTGCGGGTTTGATCGTCAAATCCGTGGGTAGCGTCCCGCGTCACATCATCACCGCGAGACTATTTCCGCTGCTCAGCGGCGGTGTGGCCGGGTCGGTTCCCGGCGGCCGGGGGGTCGACGGACCCGCTGACAGGGGGTGCAACCCGCTGCCGGCGCTGTCTGTTCCCCTGCCGCTCCCGGCCACCACGTTCGGATCGGACCCGGGCCGCTCGGGCGCCGACCTGCTGCCCACGGTCGACGGCGAGGCGAGGCAGCTCGGCGTACGGCAAATGGCCCTGCTCTCCGGCGCAACGAGCGGTCGGCGCCCGGGAGGGGAAGTGGAGGTCAGGCGGACGGGCGGCCGGCGCGGCGGCGGGCCGCCCGCCACCCGCGGACACCGAGCACGCCGACCGTGGTGCCGATGGCCAGCGACGCGGCGATCAGCAGCGCGTGCACCCAGAGGAAGCTGGTGGCCGCGCCCTCGCCGACCGTGCCGGTGGACCAGGAACGCGGGTCGTTCCAGATGGCGACCGCGAACCTCGGCCAGATCACCCAGGTCCAGACCCCGACCCCGACCAGGAAGAGCGACCAGCCACGCGACAGCACCATGGCTGGCCAGTATGCCAGCGGGGCAGGTCAGCGGCCGACGGCGAGGGCGGGCCGGCGGGGCGTGGAGGTCAGAAGCAGCTGAGGTATCTCCTGACGGAGTGGGGGGCCCCGGGAAATGCCGGGGTGTTTCCGCCGGAGGTCGGCCGGGCAATTTTCCGGAGTCGCTACGACGTACCGGAGGTGGCCGTGCAGCCCTTCAATCCCTGGACCTGGCGGGACCCCTCGGCGCTGGCCGGCGGGTACGACGAGACCACCCCGTCCGACGTGCCGCGGCAGCGGCCGGCGGGTGGCGGCGGCCCGGACGCACCCGGACCGGGCACGCCGGTCGACCTCACCGGCTACCGGGTCGAGGCGACCGACGGCCGGATCGGCTCGGTCGACGAGGCGAGCGCGGACGCCCGGTACCTGGTGGTGGAGGCCGGTCCGTGGATCTTCGGGCGGAAGGTGCTGCTGCCGGTCGGGACCGTGGCCAGGGTCGACCACCTGGAGCGCACGGTGCACGTCGACCGCACCCGGGACCAGGTGCGGAACTCGCCCGCCTTCGACCCGGACGACTTCGACCGGCCGGCGTACCGGGACCAGGTGGGCAGCTACTACGAGGAGAGTTACCGCCACGGCTGACCCGGCTCCCGTCGGGACGCCCCGACGGCTACCGTGGAGCCATGGTCCGGCCGAGCACCAGCGCCCCGGAGACCGTCGACGGTCTCCCGGCGGTTGCCCCGCCGGTTCTCCCGCTCCGCGTCGACGACGGTCGGGAGCAGATCCTCGACGTACTCCGTGCCGGTGGGTTGCGGTTCCGCGCCGGCGGGCGATGGCGGTTCGCGCTCTGACGAGCCGACTCCACTGATCCGGGCACACCCCGGGTCTCTCCGCGCGCCCGCGCGTTCCTCACCCGATCCTCGGCACGAAAGGCGTACCACCATGTCCGCAGCACGGATGCTCACCGGCGACCGCCCGACCGGGCGGCTGCACCTCGGCCACTACGTCGGCAGCATCGCCAACCGGGTGCAGCTGCACCAGCGGTACGAGAGCTTCTTCATCATCGCCGACCTGCACATGCTCACCACGAAGAACACCCGCGAGCACATCGAGCAGGTCGCCCACAACGCCCGCGAGATGGTCACCGACATCCTCTCCGCCGGGGTCGACCCGGCCCGGGCCACCTTCTACCTCCAGTCGGCGATCCCGGAGGTCGGCGACCTGAACACCCTCTTCCAGAACCTGGTCACCGTGCCCCGGCTGGAGCGGGTCCCGTCGCTGAAGGAGATGGCCCGGGACGCCGGCAAGGAGGAGATGCCCTACGGGCTGCTCGGCTACCCCGTTCTCCAGGCCGCCGACATCCTCTGCGTGAAGGGGCAGGTCGTCCCGGTGGGCAGGGACAACGCGGCGCACGTCGAGGTGACCCGGGAGATCGCCCGCCGGTTCAACCACCTCTACGGCGACGTCTTCCCGGTGCCGGAGCTGGTCGCCTCCGACACGCCCGCCCTGGTCGGCACCGACGGCCAGGGGAAGATGAGCAAGAGCAAGGGGAACGCGATCGCGCTCTCCGACGACCCGGCGACCGTCCGCCGGAAGGTGATGGGGATGTACACCGACCCGAACCGGGTGCGCGCCGACGTGCCCGGGACGGTGGAGGGCAACCCGGTCTTCGCGTTCCACGACGTGTTCAACCCGGACCGGGCCCGGGTGGCCGAGCTCAAGGCGCGGTACCGGGCCGGTCGGGTGGGCGACGTCGAGGTCAAGGAGGAGCTGGCGGGCGCGCTCAACCGGTTCCTCGACCCGATCCGGGAACGCCGGGCCCGGTTCGAGGCGGAGCGCGGCCTGGTCGACCAGCTGATCTTCGAGGGCACCGAGCGGACCCGGGAGCAGGTCCGCCGGACCCTGGTGGAGGTCCGCCGGGCGATGGGTCTGACCAGCGCGTACAGCCAGGTGCGGCGGCGGGCCGAGCGGTACCGCAAGGCCGCCGCCACGCCGGCTTGACCTTCCGGGTACGCGGACAGCCGGCTCGGGTACCGCCTTGCGCCGTACCCGGGCCGGCCGGTTAGGCTGCTTCCATGGCCAGCTCCCGCACCCTCGCGCCGACGTCCTGCGACGTTTCGGTCGGTGCGGCGCGACGCCGGCGATCCTTCGACCGCCTGCGCTGAGCACGTCCTTCCTGCGACCGGCGGATCGAGCCGCCGGTCTTCGCCGATCGTCCTCGGTCCGCCCGCATCCCCCGTCCGGAGATCCGCGTGAGGCGGATCCGAGCGAGATCGGCGTACCCATGGATCTGGAGAAGTTGCTGACCGACCGGCTGGCGCCGGCGTTCACGGCGGTGGCCGGCGTACCGGTCGACCCGGTGGTGCGGCGCTCCCAGCGCGCGGACTTCCAGTCCGACGCGGCGCTGGCGCTGGCCCGGCGGCTCGGCCGGCCACCGCGGGCGATCGCCACGGAGGTCCTGGCACGCGCGGAGCTGGGTGACCTCTGCTCGGCGGCGGAGGTCTCCGGACCGGGCTTCATCAACCTGGCCGTCGCCGAGCGGACCCTCGGCGGGCTGGTCTCCGCGCTGGCCACCGACCCGCGGCTCGGCGTGCCGGCCAGCCCGGCCCCGGAGACGGTGGTGGTCGACTACTCGGCGCCGAACGTGGCGAAGGAGATGCACGTCGGGCACCTGCGATCGACAGTGATCGGCGACGCGGCGGCCCGGCTGCTGGAGTCGCTGGGGCACCGGGTGGTCCGGGCCAACCACCTGGGCGACTGGGGCACGCCGTTCGGCATGCTGATCGAGCACCTGGTCGACCTGGGCGAGGCCGAGGCGACGCACGAGCTGTCGATGGGCGACCTGGACTCGTTCTACAAGACCGCCCGGGCGAAGTTCGACGCCGACGAGGCGTTCCGGGAGCGGTCCCGGCTGCGGGTGGTGTCCTTGCAGGGCGGCGACGAGACGACGCTGCGGCTGTGGCGGCTCCTCGTCGAGCAGTCCGAACGCTACTTCCTGACCGTCTACGACCTGCTCGACGTGACCCTGACCGACCGCGACTTCCACGGCGAGAGCAGCTACAACGACCTGCTCGGCCCGGTGGTGGCGGAGCTGGACCGGCTCGGGCTGCTCCGGGAGAGCGACGGCGCCGCCTGCGTCTTCCCGCCCGGCTCGGTCGGCCGGGACGGGGAGCCGCTGCCGTTGATCGTCCGCAAGTCCGACGGCGGGTACGGCTACCCGGCCACCGACCTGGCGGCGATCCGGCACCGCACCGGCGAGCTGGGCGCGACCCGGCTGCTCTACGTGGTGGGCCTGCCGCAACGGCGGCACTTCGAGATGGTGTACGCGGTGGCGGAGCAGGCCGGCTGGCTGACCCCGCCGGCGCGGGCGGAGCACGTCGGGTTCGGCTCGATCCTGGGACCGGACGGGCGGATGCTGCGCAGCCGGGCCGGCGAGTCGGTGAAGCTGGTCGGCCTGCTGGAGGAGGCGGTGGCCCGGGCGACCGCGCTGACCCGGAGCCGGAACCCGGAGCTGGGCGACGCAGAGGCGGCCGAGGTGGGCCGGGCGGTCGGCATCGGCGCGATCAAGTACGCCGACCTCTCCAACGACCGGCAGCGGGACTACGTGCTGGACTGGGAGCGGATGCTGTCGCTGGACGGCAACACGGCGCCCTACCTGCAGTACGCGTACTCCCGGATCCGGTCGATCTTCCGCCGGGCCGGCGTGGCGGCCCGGCCGGACGCGAGCGTCTCGCTGGCCGAGCCGGCGGAGCGGGCGCTCGCCTTCGAGCTGGTCGGCTTCGGCGCGGTGGTCGCCCAGGTGGAGCGGAGCCTGGAGTTCCACCACCTGGCGGCCTACCTGCACCGGCTGGCCACCGCGTTCAGCGCGTTCTACGAGCGCTGCCCGGTGCTGCGGGCCGAGGAGCCGGTACGGGGGAGCCGGCTGGTGCTCTGCGACCTGACCGCCCGGGTGCTGCGGCAGGGCCTGCACCTGCTGGGCATCCGTACGCCCGAGCGGATGTGATCGGGCCGCGTCGGCGCCGGAACGGTGTCCGGCGCGACGCGGCGGCGCTCACTTCACGGTGATGGACTTCGGGGTGGTCTTCGAGTCGAGCCAGGTGTTGATCAGCTTGGTGAAGTCGCGGCCGGTCTGCTTGTTGACGAACGCGATGAACGAGGCGCGGTCCTGGTGGGTGTTCTTCTGCTCCTGTACCCAGGCGGTGGCGAGCGCGAAGAACTTCTTGTCACCGATCTGGTTGTGGATCTCCCGGAGCATCGCCTCGGGGCAGAGGTAGACGTTGCCCTCGGCGAAGTTCTTCGGGTTGGGCTTGCCGGGCGGGCCCAGCTTCTTGCGCAGCGCGGCGTCGGCCTGGCGCGTGTACCGGTCCAGGCTGGCGTCGCTGAGGTTGAACGTGTCCTGGGTGTAGAGGTCCTGGGCGTACGTGGCGAAACCCTCGTTGAGCCACAGGTCGGTCCAGGTGGTCGGCGTGACGGAGTCGCCGAACCACTGGTGCGCGTACTCGTGCAGCAGGTCGACGCCCCAGCGGTCGCGGCGGGCCTTGGTGTTCTCGATCTTCCGGCCCATGGTGATCATCTGCTGGGTCTCCATGCCGGACGCCGAGTCCACCACCACGACTCCGCCGGTCGGGAACGGGTACGGCCCGAACCGCTTCTCCAGCCAGGCGATGTACTGCGGGGACTTCTTCAGGTACGGCAGCAGCTTGTCGTCCGTGCCCTTGCGGTACCAGTAGGTCAGCGGAAGCCCGCGCGGTCCCTTGACGGTCAGCTTCTGGTACTTGCCGACCGCGAGGGTGGTGAGGTAGCTGGCCACCGGGTCGACGCTGCGGTACGTGAAGGTGGTGCCGGACTGGCTGGCGGGGGTGCCGCTGGCGATCGCCGACCAGCCCGCCGGCACGGTGACCTGGATGTCGTAGAGCGCCTCGTCGGACGGCTGGTCGTTCGCCGGATACCAGGTGAACGCCCCGAACGGCTCCTGCATGGTCCAGAGGCCGCCCTCCTTGGTGACGGTCAGCCCCAGGGCCTCCACATCCTTGCGGTGCGACGGCATCGGGGTGGTCTTCGGCTTGCCGTGGTACTTCACCACCAGGGTGACCGGGTTGTCGGCGGTGACCGGGGCGGCGACGGTCAGCTTCTCCTTCGCCACCGTGCCGGTCACCGTCGTCCCGTCCAGCGTCACCCCGTCCACCTGGTACGGCATGAAGTCGAGGACGAGGCTGGGCGCGTCCTTCGTGGGCCGGATGCGCAGGGTGGCGGTGCCGGCGAGGGTCTTCGTCGGCGGCGCCCAGTCGAGGACCAGGCCGTAGTGCAGGACGTCCAGCGCCGCGGTCCCGCGGGCCGGGTAGATCGGGTCGGCCACCGGGGTGGAACGCCCCGCCTGCCAGGGCGTGTAGTCGACCGCCGGCGCGGTAGGGCTCGGGCTGGTCGAGGGGGACGAGGAGGCGCCTGCCGGGGTCGTCGGGTCGGATGTACAGCCGGCGACGAGCAGCGGCGGTAGGAGCAGGGTCAGGAGTACGGGGTGACGCATCAGCGCACCGTACGGGAGTCGGCGTCGTCCGTGGGGGCGGCCCGCGAACCGTCAGCGCGTGCCCTCCAACTCGCCTTCCCGGTTCATACCCGGAGGAGGCTCACCTCGGTCGACCTTGCGGAAGCGGTCCAGGAAACTGCCCACGGATCCCCCCACTTCGACGCGTAGGCGTAGGGGTCAGCCGTGGGGGTCAAAACGATCAAGGGCCGGTCCCGTGACGGGAAACCGGCCCTTGACTTGCTGTGCGCCCGAAGGGACTCGAACCCCTAACCTTCTGATCCGTAGACAGATGATTGTCTATGCGATACGACGTCGACTCGAACACCCCATTTCGGTTCCACTCGGTCCGACTCCATCTCGGCGGATCCCAGCAGGTCCGGGCGATACATTATTAACAGCAATGGATTCAGATCGTCGTGGAAGAGGCTGAAGTTCGGCCGAGGGAGTGGCGCGTCCGCGCCGGTCCACCGACGTCCGATCACCATCCGAGCACCAAGGGATCCCCTGATGCGCCGATACCCAACACATCAGCAGCAGCCGCCGTCAACTACGCCCGATGCTTCTTGGAGCTTGCGGGCGCGCCTTGCGGGCCGGCAGGCCGATCGACAGGACATGCGGCCGCCTCCGTAGTGCACCTTGGCCGGCACTGCGAAGGGTTGCAGTCCGATATGCGTAACTTATGCCCTAGTGCTCCGTTGGGCCTCGTGTTGACTCGACGGGGTGGGGGCGAGACATGGATCAGACGCCGGGGGTGCGGCCCTACCCCCCGGTGCCCGCACGTACCGGAGCCCCCGGCGCCGGGCCCGTACCGGCCGCGGACGCGCCCCGGTGACCGCCGGTCGCACCTCCTCCCGGTCGGACCACCATCTGGCTGATCCGTTGGCGGGTGGGCTCGTAGAGAGCTCCGCGCCATCCGGGACGCCTCCGATCGGAATACACGAGCCCCAGAGCACCCGGCCCGGCTGGCGCGAACCGGTTGGGCTCGGCACCAGCCGACTCGCTCCCTGGATCGCCAGCGCAGTCGTGGCGCGGGCGGTCAGCGCCGTCGTGCCGTTGATGCTGGTACCGGTAACGCTGTCGTACCTCGGACCCGATCTCTACGGGCTGTGGATGGCCGTGATAGCCCTGACCGGCATGGCCGCCTTCGCCGACCTGGGACTGGGCAATGGCCTGCTCACCAGGCTGGCGCCTTGTCATGCCAGCGGCGACTCGCGCCTGGCCCGTCGTTACGTCTCCAGCGCGTACGCCATGGTGTCGGGGATCGCCGTGGCGGGTTGCGCGCTGCTGTGGCTCGTCTCCGACCTTGTCCAATGGCGGACCATATTCAATGCGCCAGATTCGGTGTCGCCCGCCGATGCCCGGGCGGTGACGCTGATAGGTCTGACTGCGTTCTTGCTGAACATGCCCTTGTCCCTGGTGAGCCGCGTCCAGTACGCGTACGGGATGGGGGCGAGGAGCAATATCTGGCAGGCGGCCGGGGTGGCCATGTCGTTACCGCTGGCATTCGGGGCAGTGCATGCCGGACTACCCGCCCGGGCGGTGGTCGCCGCCGCCGTCGCCGGCCCGGTGCTCACCAACATCGTCAACACCGGCTGGACCTTCGCCAGGGATCTGCCCGACCTCACGCCGAGGTGGGGTGCCCTCGATCCGCCCACCGGCCGGGAGCTGCTGCGGATCAGTGGCCTGTTTGGCGTCGTCACGATTCTGATGACGCTCGCCGACAACGCAGACAGTCTGATCATCGCGCACACGAGGGGGCTGGCTGACGTCACGGCGTACGCCGTCCCGGCCAAGCTGTTCACCCAGCTCGGCGTCGTCGTGGTGTTGGTCAACCAGCCGTTTTGGCCGGCGCACGGCGAGGCTCTCGCCGGCGGGCGGGTGGTTTGGGTGCGGCGTATCGCGCGCCGGATGACTGTGGTCTCCACGGCCGTCGTCCTGCTGCCGGCGGTGGTCCTGGTGGCCTGGGGTGAACAGCTCTTCGTCACCTGGCTGTCAGTGCCGTTCGGGGACCGTTGGCTCCTACTGGGCATGGCGGTGTGGTGGCTGACGCTGGCGGCCACGTCGCCGGTGTTCATGGTGCAGAACGCGGCCGGGGTGGTCCGTCCGCAGTTGGTCGGATACGCGGCCTACCTCGCGTTGTCCGTGGTTGGCAAGTGGTATGGGACGCGCTGGTTCGGCATCACGGCGGTGCCGTACGTCGCAACGGCCTGCTACGTGCTGACGGTCGTCCCGGCGGCGATCCATGGTTACCGCCGGGCGCTGGCACTCGGTGTGCGCCCGAGGACAGTCGAGAGGTGATGTGCGATGGAATCCCAACATGACGTTGTGCCCAGGGTGCTGGTGGTGGGGCACATGCCCTTTGACCGCTCCACCGGCACGACGATAACCCTGTCCAACCTCTTCCATGGCTGGCCGAAGGACCGACTCGCGCAGGTCTACACGGCCAGCACCGAGCCGTCGACGGAGGTATGCGAGAAACTCCTGCACTTCCCGCCGCGGGAGCACTACCTGCCGCCGCAGTATTACGCCCTGCGGATGCTCGGCTGGAACGGCAGCACACCGTTGCAGGGCATCCCGGCGATCGCCGCCGTCCGCGAGGCCGCCGACAGACGTCGCGCAGTCGCGGCCGTCTACGCGCACCTCGTCGCCCTGGCCGACCTCAGCCCGCTGCACGTCCCGCCTCGAGTGGTGCGCTGGTTGCGGGACTACCAACCCGACGTGGTCTACTCGATGCTCGGCAGCGTCCGGTTGACCAGGCTGGCCTTCCGTGCGGCCGAGGTCTGCGGGGTGCCACTCGTACCGCACTTCACCGACGACTGGCCGGCGACGCTGTACCCCCACGGTGAACTGGGCGGCATAGCCGAGAGGGCGTTGCGGTCGGCGGTCCGGAAGCTGATCAGACTCGCACCCGCCGGCATGGCGATCAGCGAGCCTATGGCCGAGGAGTACCAGCGGCGGTACGGCATTCCCTTCGAGATCTTCGCGAACTCGGTGGATGCTGACTTCTTCGCAACCCCGCAGCCGCAGCCAGTCGGCCGGGACCGTCCGGTGACGAACCTGGTCTACGTCGGGGCGCTTCACCTGGACCGCTGGCGGTCCTTGCTGAACATCGCGGCCAGCGCTGAGGCCATCAGCGCGGCTGCTAACCCGGTCCGGCTGACCATGCACTGCCCTGCCGAGGACGTCGAACGCTACCGGAGGGCCTTCGCCGGGCACCCACAGGTGCACTTTGGACGGTCGCTCGCCAGCCACGAGGTGTCCGATGCTCTGGCCGCTGCGGACATTCTGGTGCACGTCGAGAGCTTCGCGGAGGACACCCGCCGGTACACGCGCTACTCGGTTTCGACGAAGATTCCCCAGTACCTTGCCGCCGGCAGGCCGATCTTTGGTCACGGTCCGGCCGAGCTCGCCTCGATGGCGTACATCCGTTCGGCGCGAGCCGGGGTCGTTGTCGGTGTGCAGGACCCCGACCTGGTGACCGAGCAGCTGTGGAAGCTGTGCCTCGACACGTCCTCCTGGCATGAGTTCGGCCGTAACGGTCGGACTCACGCGGAGCGTCACCACCGCAGGGAACGAGTGGCGGCGCGCTTCGCGGACGTTCTTCGTAAGGCCGCGGAGCAGGGCGAACGGCGGCAGGTCGGCGCAGGGGGCTGGTCATGAGACGATCCGGGGAGTGGATAGCCTGCGTCGGCCCGTTCCTCTTCCCATGGGGGGAGCCGGGTTCTCGGCGAGTGTTCGGCCTCGTCGGATCCCTGGCGGCCGCCGGCCAGCACGTGGTGGTGGCCAGTGGTGATCCGGAGCCGCGGACTCCCACCGTACTGCCCGGGGTCGAGGGGCCGGGATCGGTGTCCCACGTCGGCCTCGGTGAGGCACCGGCGGCCGGAGCGGGTCTGATCGACGCGTCCGTACGGATGCTCATCACCTGGGGACGACGCACGGTGCGCTGGCTGGACGAGCAGCCGACAAGGCCGTCGCACGTGCTGGTCCATGGGGGGCAGGCGCAGTACGCCTTCCACCTGAGGCGATGGTGCGAGCGTCATCGGGTGCCGTTGGTGATCGATGTCGTGGACTGGTACAACGGGCGGTGCGTCCGGGGCGGGACCTTCGGCCCGCTGCACGTGAGCATGAAGCTGGCGCTGCAGTACCACTACCCACGGTGCGACGGGGTCGTCGCCATCAGCACGTGGCTTGCGACGTACTACGCGGCGCGGGTTGGCGCCGTGGTCCGGGTTCCTCCGACTCTGGACGTGCGGAACCTTCCCCTCACCGCGCCCGGGACACAGCGGGGGTCCGGCCTCACCCTCGTGTACGCGGGGAACCCGGGTAGGAACAACAAGGATCTGCTCGCCGACGTGGTCGCCGCGGTGGAGCGGGCGCACAGCGTCGAGGCGCCGGTCGAGCTGCGGGTTCTCGGTCCCTCGGTGGACGAGGTACGCGCCATGGTCGGCGGACGGCTGCCCGACAACGTACGGGCGATGGGGCGGTTGGCGCAGCGCGAGGTCCCACTCGCGCTGCAACGAGCCGACTTCAGCGTGCTGCTTCGTCGACCCGAGCGCGCTTCGAACGCGGGGTTCTCCACGAAGTTCTGTGAGAGTCTCGCCAACGGTGTGCCCGTGCTCGCCAACCTGACCAGCGACATGGGGCAGTACCTCCACCACCGCGTTGAAGGGCTGGTCTGTCCCGACGACTCGGTGGCAAGCCTGACGGAGGTGATCCGGCGGGCGGCTGGGCTCAGCGACGGTGAACGGGCTCTGATGCGCGTGGCGGCCCGGGAACGCGCGCTGAAGTCGTTCGACTATCGCGCCTACGCCGCCACCCTCGGCGCCTTCTTCGACGGCCTGCGTCGCTGAACGGCCGTCGGGCTCCGCTGGCGGGGGGGGAGGCGTACCGAGGTTCGGGTCCGCCGGCGGGCGTCAGCGAGGGTTTTCCTCCAACCACCGGTCCATGGTGTCGGTACTGATCGCCTGGTAGAGCCGGGCGGCCGCTGCCCGGTCGGGCAGGACGACGCTCTGGTCACCGACCATGCCGGTTCCGGCCGAAGGGCTCGTCAGCATGACGAGGCTGTCGGCCCCGATCTGTCGGAGGCCCCAGACGGTGTCGGTGATGGAGAGGTTCTCGTCGACCTGCACGGCGCCCGCGATGGCGCGTAGAAAGCTGTTGAGGCGGGCCGGATCGGTCAGGACACCCTTGCGAGTGGCCTCTTGTAGCACCGCCGCGAGGATCGCTTGCTGGTGCCGGACCCGACTGAAGTCACCGTCGGCGAACTGGTGGCGCTCGCGCGCGTACTCGAGGGCCACCGCGCTGGTCATCCGGTGGGTGCCGGGCTGGAACACCGCGCCATTGGCGTTGAACGAGGTGAACGGGGCGTCAACCGGGACGTCCACGCCTCCGAGAGCATCGATGACACGGCCGAATCCGGCGAAGTCGACGATGACGACGTGGTCGATCCGGACGCCGGTGACGCTCTCGACGGTACGCACGAGCAGCGGTGTGCCGCCCCAGGCGTACGCGGCGTTGATCTTCGCCGGCCTTGGCTGGTCACCGCCCGGTGAGGCCGGCACGGTCACCCAGGTGTCGCGGGGAATCGAGACGAGTTGCGCCCGGTCCCGGCTGTGCGGAACGTGGACCAGGATGATGGTGTCCGTTCGCGGCCGCGCGCCTCCCGGATCGGCCTCGTCCGTGCCGACGACGAGGAAGTTGAGAGCGGAGTCCGCGGCCCGGACCGGCCGCTGGTCGGGGGGAATCTGTTCGAAGGTGTCTACTCTCTTGACACTCCTGTCGATGGACCGCAGGTAAAGCCAGCCCCCGACGCCGACGCCCGTCAGCAGAAACGCGAGGACCGCGATCAGTGCTCCCGCTCGGGTCCAGCGGTTGAATCGAGCGGGTGAAAGAATTCTCACCTGGTCACCTCGCTGTAGGGTTCGATGTGTTGGCCGATGGTGGACGGACGACATTCTCAGCGCCGGATTGCTGCCCAGTCGTGGTGGCGCCGGACCGTGGACAGGATGTAGTCGACAACCCGGCGGGACGTGTCCGGCACCTGGTAGTCGGACGGACACGGCACACCGTCAACGGAGAACTGGGCGACCGCCACCCGGACCGCCTCAAGCACCCCCTGCGGCTCCAGGCCGGTCATGATGATCCCGCCGGCGTCCAGCGCCTCCGGACGTTCGATCGACTCCCGAAGGGTCACCGCCGGGAAGGTGAGGATGGCGCTCTCCTCGCTGATCGTGCCGCTGTCCGACAGCGTGCAGCGCGCGTGCCGTTGGAGCTGGACGTAGTCGAACAAACCGAACGGCTCGTGAAACGCGATCCCGTCCAATGTGGTGGCATCCACCGTTAGAGCCTCGAGCCGCTTCCGGGTACGCGGATGGGTGGATACCAGCACCGGTAACTGCCACTCGTCCCGGACCGCGCGCAGGCAGTCGAGCAGCCGCTTCAGCCGCGCGGGCTTGTCGACGTTCTCCTCACGGTGCGCGCTGACCACGAAGTACCCCTTCGGGGCCAGTTCGAGCTGCTCGAGAATCCGTGATCTTCGGATGTCGTCGCGGTAGTGGTCGAGCACCTCCCGCATCGGTGAACCGGTGTGCAGAATGCGGCGGGGGTGCAGACCCTCGGCGAGCAGGTTGCGCCGGGCGTGCTCGGTGTAGACCAGGTTGAAGTCGGCGACGTGGTCCACCAACCGGCGATTGGTTTCTTCGGGCACGTTGAGGTCGAAGCACCGGTTGCCCGCCTCCATGTGGTACACGGGTACGCGCATCCGCCGAGCGATCAGGGCAGCGATGCAGCTGTTCGTGTCGCCGAGCACGAGCAGCGCGTCGGGACGCAGCTCGTTGATCGCCTGCTCGACGCCGGTCAGTACGCCGGCGAACACCCTGGCCACCGAGGAGGTGTCGACCCGCAGGAACCGGTCGGGCTCACGCAGCCGGAGCTCGGCGAAGAAGACCTCGGACAGCGTCGGGTCCCAGTTCTGCCCGGTGTGAACGAGTACGTGATCGACGGTTCGGTCCAGCTGGCTCATCACCCGCGAGAGGCGAATGATCTCCGGCCGAGTGCCTACTACAGTCATCACCCGGGTCATGTTCCGACCTCCTGTTTAGCGATTTTGGTGAGCATGTCCTCGATCTGGTCGACGCCCACGTGCAGCGCCATTCGCTTTTGGTAGAAGCGCCGCGCCCGGGCACCAGCGGCCACCCGCTGGGCGGGGGACCACGCCGCGATCCGCGTGAACCGGTCGGCGAGCGCCGGCCAGTCCTCAGGCGGGCAGGTGAGCCCGGCCCCGGCAGCCTCGACCAGCCGGGCGACGTCGCCGGCGGCGGACACCACGACGGGCGATCCGCAGGCCAGCGCGGCCTGTAGCTTGGACGGGACGGTTGCGCGCAACGCGGGCAGGTCGCGGAGGCAGACGAGCTGGCAGTCCGCGGCGGCGTACAGTTCGGCCATTTGGTTCGGAGGGCGTCGGTCCAGGAACCGGACGTTGCTGGCGCCGAGGGTGGCGGCGAGGCGGCGGGCGTTCTCCTGGTCGACTCCGGATCCGACCAGCACGAGATCCATCCGGTCTTCGATGGCGGCCGCGGCCCGGATCGCCGTCTCCAGGTGCTGGAACTGGCCCATGTTGCCGGCGAACATGACGGTGCAGCGGCCGCGGTAACCGATCGCCGCGCGCGCCTGCGGTGTCGGCCGTACCGGTCGGAACAGCGTCTCGTCGGTCCAGTTGAGCACCGTCCGGAGCCGGTCAGGTTCGGCTCCCCGTTCAACCAGGAGCTGTTGCATCGACGGGGCGATGACCGCAATCGCCGAGGCGTCCCGGTAGAGGCGCCGCATGGTCGCGTTCAGCGCGGTGGTCAGGAACCGGCCAGCGGTGCCGGTCGGCGCCAACCCGGATGCCGTCACCGACTCCGGCCACACGTCCTGTACGTGCAGCAGCACCGGGATCCGGTTGAGCCGGCGCAGCACTGCCGCCGGGGCGAATGTGGTGGCCGGTGGGTGGTAGACGTACAGCACGTCGACATGTGCCAGGTAGCGCAGCGCGGCCAGGGTGCTCGTCGCTGCGAACGACAGGTAGCTGATCATTCGGCCGGTCGCCGAGCTTCCGTGGCTGGGGCGATGCGGTACCCGCCGCACCGTGAGGTTCCCGGTGGTCGTGGTGTCCCGCCAGCGCTGCTGCCAGCTGGGGTAGAGCTGTCCGCCAGGATAGTTCGGGAAGCTGGTCAGCACCCGTACCTCGTGGCCACGTTCGGAGAGCGCGCGGGCGAGTTCGCCGGGGATGAAGATCGGCTCCGGTGGGTACCACTGACTAACAAGGCCGATCCTCATGCCGGCGTCTCCGCGGCCGGGAGCGATGGCTGGGCCACAGGCTCGGGATAGGTGTCCGGACGTGCTGGGTCGAAGAGTTCGTTGGCCCAGAAGAGCGTGAGCAGTTCTTCCGTGCCGGTGTTGGTGATCTCGTGTGCCCACATCGTCGGCATGTCCACCACCACCGGGTCGTCCCCACTGACCGGAAAGCGGACGACCTCGCGGTGTCCGACCCGCCGGAGACGGATCTCGGCAGTGCCGCGGAGGACCGCGAAGCGCTCGACCTTCGCCAGGTGGAAATGATCGCCGCGGCTGTTTCCTGGTCGGGTGGTCGAGGCGAAAGTCTGGCCGCCGCCGCCGTGCACCTTCATGGTCTCCACCAACGTTCCCCGCACGTCGCTGCGGCGGGTTAGCGGCAGCGGGAAGTGGCTGGGGAAGCAGTGCGACCGGTAGGTGTTGAACAGCCGTACCGCGTGCCTGTCGGACAGTGCCGGGATCTCCCCGGACCGGTAGGTGGTCGCGAAGTCGGTCAACCATGCCGCGAGCAGCGCCACGTCGATCCGGACCGGCGGCATGCTCGGGTCCCAGGCGTGCCCGGGCGGCGCGCCGATGAGCCGGGCGGCAGCGTCCTGGACGTGCACGAGGTCCAGCTGCCGGTCACCGGCCACCTCCGGCCTGCCGCCATCGGCGAGCACCCGGCAGAAGGTGGCGACCACCGAGTTGTAGAAGGGGCGGCCGTGTTCGCCGTACAGGTTCGGCAGCAGGACGTCGTCGAAGTCGTAGCCCACGTCCGCAGCGGCGGCCAGGGCGGCGGCAGCGGCGGCCTTGGTGTCTCCGTAAGGCGTGCCGTTGCCGGCCTGCACCGAGTTGGCGAACACGACCCGCTTCGGCGGAACAGGGCACCGTCGCAGGACCTGGACGAGCGCCGCCGCCGATCCCAGGTTGCCGGCGGCCAGCTCGGCCGGGCTCCCCCGGTTGACGCCCCCGAGGTGCAGGAGCAGGTCCGCGCCGCCGACCCGGTCGGCAGCGTCCGCCGGGCGGGTCAGGTCGGCTTGTGTCAGCACCACCGGCTCGGGCCAACCGATCGCACGAAGCAGGACCCGGACGTGCCACCCGAGGAATCCGCCGGCGCCGGTCAGGACGATGTTCATGGCACCAGAACCGGTTCGCGGAGGGCCAGCTCGGCCCGGATCTCGGGAAGGCCGAGCAGCAGGTCCCTGATGCGCGGTACGTCGAGTCGCGGTGCGTGCGCCGAAGTCAAATCCGAGGTGCCGGCCGTGCCCGCGGTCTCGGCACCGTACGGCGAGTACTGCAGCCCTCGGGCATCCACCGGCACCCTGATGAAGTCGCCGAAGTCGTCGGCCCGCGCGACCTCCTCCGCGCTAGCGAGGCATTCGTGCAGCTTCTCCCCAAGGCGCGTGCCGACAACGTCGAGCTTCTCGGGCACGTCGAACAACTGGCAGACAGCCATGGCCAGGTCCCCCACTGTGCACGCGCTGGCCTTGTGGATAAAGACATCGCCAGCCCGAGCGTGCCGGAACGCGTGCTCCACTAGCCGTACCGAGTCCGCCAGCGACATCAGGAAGCGCGTCATGTCCGGATCGGTCACGGTCGGTGCCCGCCCTGCCTTGATCTGCTCCACGAACAAGGGAATGACCGAGCCGCGGGAGTACATGACATTGCCGTACCGCACGCAGGACACCGTCGTCGCGCTGTCGTGGGTGCGGGCGTGGGCCTGGGCGAGCTTCTCCATCACCGCTTTGGTCATGCCCATCGCGTTGACCGGCTGGACGGCCTTGTCGGTGCTGAGCAAGACGACGGAGCGGACGGCGTTGCGCTCGGCCGCCTCGACCACGTTGGCGCTGCCGAGCACGTTGGTGCGAATTGCCTCCACGGGGAAGAACTCGCAGGCCGGGACCTGCTTGAGCGCGGCGGCATGGAAGATGTGATCCACGTTTCGCGTTGCCCGCAGCACCGTCTCGAAGTCCCGGATGTCGCCGACCTGGTAGCGCACCCGCTCGTCGTTGATCGTGTGGCGCATCGCGTCCTGCTTGGCCTCGTCCCGGCTGAGGACCCGTACTTCGCCCACCCCCCGGTCAAGGAGCCTGCGGACCATGGTGTGGCCGAACGAGCCGGTTCCGCCCGTGATCAGGACCCGGGCGTCGGTTTCCAGAAGTGTCATCGGGATCCTCCCGTAGGTGGTTGCCCGGCCGTCGACGGCGGGGACTGTTGCTCACCAAAGATCTACCCGATGCAACCGGACAAAAGTGGCAAACAGCCGCAAACCATGAAATTACGGTAGAATCCTCGCAGGGGCTCGGTGGAGCTGCAGCGGACCGGAGCCGCTACGGGCCAGGCCATACGTCGGACCGGCGGCGCGCTGCCGTATCACACCCCTCGCGCAGCCGGTGGGCTGGTCTGGCAAGGGTCGCAAGGCCAACCGGAAGGTACTGAAGGTGACAGTCGTAGAAGCGGAACGCATTTCGGACATGCGGCCGCACCCACGGGCGGACCACGCCGACCAGGGCACGTCCGGTTGTCCCGGAACAAGTCCTGAATCATCGAGCTGGCCTGCCCGGCACGACGCTAGCCACGCGGTGCCGCAGCAACGGAAGTCCGCACGGCTGAAGGCGTGGTTGCCGCTGATCCTGGCGCTGTCCTGGATGCTCGGCACCTTCGGCGCCTTCTGGCTCGGTGGTCTAGGGCAGCAGGTACCCAACCCGGGCCGGCTGTGCGCCTTCGTGCTTAGCGCGACGGGCCTGTTCGCCCTCGGCTACGCCGCCCGCGTCCTGCGCGTCCCCGGAGGACAGTCGACGGCCGTCACGCCGACCCGGGCCGCCCGGATCCGGCACCTGGTACTCGTGGGAGCCGGCTACTACACCGTGCTGAGCATCATCCGGCTGGCTACGCTCGGGGCGACCGGGCCGGGCAACGTCTGGTCGAGCGTCCAGGATCCCGCAGCGGCGTACCTGCACAAGCTGCAGGCATATGACCAGGGAGTCGGGCAGGGCAACCCGATCCTGTCACTCCTGGCACTGCTCGGCGTCTGCGGCACCACACTGGCACCACTCCTGGTCGTCTACTGGCGCCACCTCCCCTGGCTGGCACGTGCGGCCGGCCTGCTCGGCCTGATCCTCAACGTGACCTACTACCTCTACATCGGCACCCTCAAGGGCCTCGGCGACGTCGCGGTCATGCTGGCGGCAGGCCTGCTCGTCCTCGCAGCCGCGCCGCAGCGACGCGCGCGCTCCCGTCGCCGCACAGCGCTCACCGTCGGCGCCGCAATCGCCGCCGCCTTCACCGCCTACATGGTCTTCAGCCAAGCGGCGCGCACCAGCGAGTTCGGCACAAGCGACCTCGTCAAACCGAGCCCGGCGGTAGCAAGCCTGGCCGGTCCCCGGGTGGCCGACGGCCTGGCTGCCCTGGTTTTCTATCCGACTCACGGCTACCTGGGCCTGGCGTACAACCTCCAGGCGCCGTTCGAGTGGTCCCGCGGCCTCGGCAGCGCCCCCGCCGCGGCGGCCCTCGCCGAGGAACGGTTGGGCGCCGACGCGTTGACCAACACGAGCTATCCCGAGCGGACGGAGAGCATGACCGGCTGGTCGGCCGAGCTGTACTGGGCGACAGCCTACCCGTGGCTGGCCTCCGACCTCACCTTTCCCGGCGCCGCCCTCTTTATGGCCCTGGTCGGTTGGCTCTTCGCCCGGGTATGGCTGGAGGCGGCCTTCTCGCGGCGGGCCCTACCTCTACTGCTCTTCGCACAGCTCTGGATCTTCATCGCGTACGTCCCGGCGAACAACCAGCTTGGCATGTCCCCGGAATCCGTTGCCGGAGTGGTCACCCTGATGGTGCTCCTCCTGTGCCGGCCGCAGACCCGCGACCGGGCGGCCCGCAAATCGGCGGGGGTCCGGGCACCGGCGGTGGGAGCCAACCGCAGGGGCCGACCAGGGACGCGGGCCGTGTCGGCGCGTGTGCCGGTGGCCAGCCCTCAAGGACCGAGAGGTCAGGCCCTTACACAACAGATCTGTCTTCCCTGGCCGACGGGGTTCGCGAGTTCGCCAACCTGCTCACCGCCCGCCGCGGACACGGCCCCGACTCCTGGATGACGGCAGTACCGGCCGACCGCGACCCAACTAACCCCGGCCCGGTTCCACTCCTCCAGGCGCCGCCAGCAGGTCATCCCGGACCCGAATCCCAACTCCTGAGGCAGGAACTCCCACTGGATGCCGGTGTGCAGCACGAACAAGATCCCGCACAACACCTGCCGGTCCGGGATCCGCTTGCGTCCCGGATACCGTGGGTTGCGCTGCGGCTTGGGCAGCAACGGCTCGATGCGCTGCCACAGCCCGTCCGGCACGATCCACGGCGGCTGCTCACCACGCCTCACGGCCGAACACTGTAGATCACCATCTACAAGAGACAAAACCCCTAGATCATTTTGTTAGGACCTCTAAGGGGCTGCGCACCCAGTCGCCGGCTCCAATTGCCACTGGTCAGGCTGCTCGACAGCGCGGCGACGAGGGAAGGCATCGCAGCTCAAGTCACCTTCCAAACTGTCAGTGCGGCTCGTGGTCCTCGTCTTCATCGTCTCGCATCAGGAGGTCGAGGTCTTCCGGGCGCATCCGCTTGATTTGGGTTTCCAGCTTTCGGCTGTACTGGCGATCGTTTGGATCCATGCCGTTGCGAGACCGAGAGCTGCGGCCGTATTCCTTGAGGAAGCCACCTAGCTCTCGGCGTATGCGTTCCGGCCGGCCCGACATGGGTGTCACTCTAGGATCTTGCCACACTGCGCCGGTGCAACAGCCGCCGCTGGATACTATTGAGGTTACGACTCGATCCAGCCGGCGGGACTTTCGTCGAACGCTGCGCGCCTTCTACCAGCGCAAGATCGCCTGGTTCGGTGTGGCCGGGGCAGTCGCGGCGCTGGCCGGCGCGCTTGCACTCTGCGCCGAACTCCCGGTCGTCGCGGCTATCTGCTTCATCGGGGCCGTGATCGCCTGGGCCTACAGATGGTGGCGCATCGAGATGGAGGTTCGTAGGCTGCGGACGTCCGGGCACCGGGCCCGGCTGCGGTCGCCGCTGTCGCGCCGCTAGGCCGTCCAGACCAGACCATTTGAAACACCCTCGTAGACATCGTGTATTGCCGATGGGCGCGTGGGTGGATGCTGCTGGTGGAAGGATGGCATATGTGGGAACTGCGTTGGCTGGAACGACTATGCCTCAGATCTCGCCGCTCGCCGGCGAGCCGATCAAACGTGCCGATGCCGAGCGGCTCGCGGGGGTCCTGAAGGCCTTCGCCGATCCCGCCCGGCTGCGGCTGCTCAGCCTGATCCAGTCGGCCCCCGAGGGCGAGGCGTGCGTCTGTGACCTGACCGCGCCGCTCGGCCTCTCGCAGCCGACGGTCAGTCACCACCTGCGAATCCTCACCGAGGCCGGCTTGCTGGAGCGGGAGAAGCGCGGTGTCTGGGCGTACTACCGGCTAGTGCCGTCCGCGATCGCCACGATCGCGGATCTGCTGACCCCCCCACGTAAGCGATCAGCGCGGAGAACCCGCTGACACGTGACAAGTCACCGCCCTTCACTCCGGCCTCTGCCAGGGACTGACGCTGATCGGCGGCCAGCGGATTGCTCTATGCCCCCTCGACCTCGCGCAGCATCAGCGCGAGACTCTGCGACCGCCGCTCAGCCGGTAGCGCCTCCCACGCTCGCCGCGCGTACGCGACGCCGCCGGCAGGGTCGCCGGCCTTCGCCATCGTCAGGCCCCGATGTAGCTCGATATTCGTCGCGAAGCGCGGGAGCCCAGCTGGTCGCGTGGCGGCAGCCGTCAGGTGAGGGGCTCCGCAGCCGTCCCGGCCCGGGCACGCCAGCCGCAGCCCGCGTTGAGGCGTCGCTGCAGCGGTTGAAGTCAATAACGCACCGCCAGTTATCTGTTGCGGCTGCTCGGCAACCCGGCCTGCTGGCTCGTCGGTCGACCGATCGCATCCGCGCCCGGACTGCGAAAGATATAACGTGAAACCCCCTATTGACGCATCTATTCCGGATGCGCGGACTCGCGCATCCGCGGCGACAGGGGCGGGACACCCGACCCCTCCCCGACCCCCGGAGGGTGGTTCTCGCCCCTGCCGCCCCACAGCGGTTCGTGCCGGTCTTGTCGTTCGGCTGGCCAACTCATCGCAGGGTAGTCTCGGTGTCCTCCCGGGTTGGCAGCACGAGGCGGGCGGCCGACAGGTCAAGTGCGCTGCGCCAGGCCGTCGATGCATGCCGGTGGTAGCCCGCGTCGGGAGCGTCCATACCTGCGGTCCGGGCGCGACGCGTCCGATTCCCGATCAGCGGCACGCTGTAATCGATGGACCGCGTTCGGTAGAGTGCGGGCGATTGATCGTCGGCGATGGCCGAGGGTCGGAGGGGTGCCGGGATGACTCGACGGGGCGGGCGGTGGACGCGGGCCGCGCTGCGCCTCGGGCTCCTGCTCGGCGGGGTCGTTGTGGCGTGGGGCGCCCACGAGGCCACCAGCGCGGCCGCCTACGCCGCCGACCGTCCGCCGGCCGCGCCGATCGACGCCGCCGTCGACCTGCTCAGCGACGTCCTCCGCCCGGTCCTCGCCGAGGCGCCGACGCCCACGCCGACACCGGAAAGGCCCACCGGCGACGCTGCGGCCCCAGCCACCCCGCCGATGGAACCAGGCGCCCGTGCGGTGCCACCACCGAACCGGACGGCACCGAGCCGCCCGGCCACGGACCAGGCGGCAACCCGACCGGGCTGGGTGTCCACACCGCCGGCCCGCCACGCGGAGCCACCCGCACGGGTCGGCACGCCGAAGCCCGCCGCCGAGGCACCCCGCCCGGCCACCGGGCTGCTCGGCGGGAACGTGCTGACACCGGTGGGTGACGCCCCGCGCGCGGTGACCGAGCCGGTCCGGTCCGGGGTGCTCACCCCGGTGGCCGACGCGCTGCGCCCGGTCACGGACCCCGTGCGGGCCGGTGTGCTCATGCCGGTGGCTGACGCCCTCCGTCCGGTGACCCAGCCGCTCGCCCCGGTCCTCTCGCCCGTCTGGCGAGGGCTGGAGCCGGTGCTCGATCCGCTGGATCCTGTGCTCGAAACCCTCGATCCGGTGACGGACCTTCTGGACCCGCCGGCCACCGCACCACCGGCGATGACGCCGCCGACCAGCCTGGCCGGCGGCCCGGGCTGCACCGGCCCTGCCACCGGACCGGTCGCCGCACCGGCCAGGTCCGCCTCGGGACCTACCTCCGCCAGCGCCCCGACGCACTGGCACACCACGACACAGCTCTCGCGCCTCGCCCGGTCGGACGGGCCGCAGCCGCTGCGGCCGGACGCCGACTCCGCGCCCGCCACGCCCTTCCCCGGTACCAGTGGATCCAGCACGTTCGGTGCTGTCCACGGGAGCCCGGCCGACGCCCCCACGTCGGTGTGGACGCCGCCCAGCCTGGCGGGGCGCCGCTGCCACCCGACCGGCGGCGAAGCTCTCCCCTCCCGCTCGCCCCGCCCGGGCACCCGGCCCGCCTGACCGGCGGGCCGTTGCGTGCCGCCGCGCGGCACCAACGGCCTCTGCGTACCCGTGTTCCTGACGGCCCTTGGTGGCCCGCGCCGGCCCGCGGAGGCCCCGCGACGACGCCGGCATCCTTCCCCGACGTACCCCGATCACAATGGTGACCAGGAGTTACCCAATGAACGTGAGCATGCCCGTCGTCCGAGCCCGGTGGCGCGACATCGGCCGGATCGCCGATCTCGTCACTGAGGCACTCTCCCCCACCGCCCTCGGCGCATGGCTCGTCCCCGACGAGCGACGCCGGCCGACCATCCTCGCCGCCGTGGCCCGGATCTGGACCGAACACGCGCTGCTGTTCGGCGACGCGTTCCTGCTCTCGGACGGCACCGCCGCCACCGTCTGGTTCCACCGCTACCGGCCCATCCCGCCCCCCGCCCGGTACGCCGACCGGCTCGCCGACGCGTGCGGTCAGCATCTGGACAGGTTCCTCCAGTTCGACCAGGCCCTCGCCGCACGGCGTCCCACCGAGGCGCACAACCACCTGGCCCTGCTCGCCGCGCCAGGCCCCGCGGGTTCGGGCCACGCCGCGGCGGTTCTCGCCGGAGCGCAGCAGTGGATGGACACACTCAGCCTGCCCACCTACGCGGAGGCCTTCACCGACGCCGACCGCGAGCTGTTTCGGCGGCACGGATACACCCACCGGGACACCGTCCCGGTCGACGGCCACACCACCGCACACTCGATGTGGCGGGTGTCGCCGTTCTGGACCGGTCGGTCCAGCCGGAACGCCCGCTCGCCCGTGCGGAGTCGACACGTCCTACCCTGCAACAACCCGTCGACCCGGTGGGCGCTGCGCTGATCCACCCGACCTGACCGGGGCGGCCCCGCCGCCCCGGTCAGCGGGCCGCAGAACGGCCGCATCACCAGCAGGACCAGACACGAGGATCAGCAGCATGGGCCCGACCGCTGCGACCCGTTGGAACAGACCGCGGACGGCCTGTACTCGCATCCTGCGCCCGACCGTCGGGCCAGTCCCACTCCGCAGGCTGATGAAGGATTCGTCGCACCACGTCAGCCACCGCAGGCAATGCCGCTCCACGGCGGGCATCCCCGAAGCGGCAGCACACAACCAGTACGTTCCGTCACACGGACCGCAGTCAGCCCGGAGCAGCCTCTTGTGCTCCCAAGGCCAGCCGGGACGCCGTCACAAACGCAGGCATCCAGGGCGAACGTTTCCTGCCGCTCGCTGGTACGCGGCGCTCAGAACTCGGTCGCCGACCCGCCACGCAGGCACAGCGTTTTCTGGCCCTGCGGTGTGGCTAGGGTCGAGCAGCCACAGCCGATCCCTGACACTATTGACCCATGTCGACGCCGCTTCCTCGGTATGCCGAGCACGCCATGGACCTGCGCGACACCGCCTTTCGCCTGGCCGAGGCGCTGGAGGGCGATGTGCAGGTCAGGGACCCGGCCGCCTTGGCCGCCCTGCTGCGCGCCACCACAATCGCCCTGTGTAAAAGCATCCTGGAGCTGATGGACGCCACCGCTGCTGCCGGCGAGGGCCCAGCGGTAGAAGCGCTACGCAAAGCCCTGGCAGGCCAGGACGAGTCCGCCCGGGCATTGGCGGAGGCAGCACAAAAACTGTCGGGGCTGCAGCGCGACTGACGGCCGCCTCGGCGCGCGTGGGTCGGGCTGGGCGGTGGCGTCGATTCCGCACGGCGTGTCGGAGGGTGTCTGAACGGTCACTGCGGGCACAATCGCAGGGCGTTGGGGTGAACGAAGGCGTTCCCGTCGGAGGTGCCTGTTGTTGCGGTGTCCAGGCCGGCTGGCTCGGTGGACGCTGCGTGGCGCTCTCCTGATCGGAGGCGTGGTCGGTCTTTGGGGCTTTCATGAGGCGGTTGCGGATGACGCTGCTCTGGCGGCCGGACCCGCTGCCTCTTGCACCCTCGGCGACCGGCTCAGCGCCGGCGGAACCCTTCTCGGCAGCTCCCTGGGCTGTGAGCCCTTCTCGCTCACCGGCCCCGCGATGGAGAGCGCGGCAGGCCGCGCAGGCGGCGAGGTAACGGTCGCAAGCCGGGGCCAGCTGGCGGGCCTGGACCTGCCGGTGCGAATGCCGGCGGGTGAGCAGTCGGCGGGTGTGCAACTTGCCGTAGGCCAGGTGGTGGACCCGACGGCAGCCGCCGACGCCGAAACGGTCGTCGAGGCAGTCGCCTCGGCGACGCGTCCGGTCGTGGGCCTGGCGTCGCCCGTTGTGGAGGAAATCGCCGGGACAGGCCTGCTGGAACCGGTCGGCACGGTCGTCCGGCCAGTGACCGAGCCGATCGTTGACGTTCTACCGCCCGCTCTGGCGCCGGTGCTCGGCCTGGCCCAGCCGATCATCGGCTCACCCGCCGCGCCTGCGACGCCTCCCACCGGCCCCGCCGTCGACGCGCCGCCGTCGACGGATGAGACGCCGCCGGCCGCGACGCCCACCACGATCGCCCGCCCCGTACCACCGATGGCCGCGGTCCAGCCGGAAGTCCCGCCGACGGCGCGGACGTCCGTGACAGCAAACCTTGACCCCCGGTCCCTGAAGGCGATCGGGACAAGTCAGGTGCCGTGGGCAGGCGACCTGGCCCACGCCCTCGGGTTGACTGGGGGCGCTCCCGTCAGCGTTGCCGGCCACGGCTCCGCTGCCAGCGGGACAGGAGTCCCGGCTGACGCTTCGCCGCGCTCCTCGGCCCCGGCCCTGCAGCCTGCCGGCGGTTACGTCACCGGATGCGAGAAGCTCGCGAGCCGCTCCGGTCAACCGGACACCAGACCCGCCTGAGCAACCCCGGCCATCCTCGCCCCGAGCCGGGACAGCCACGACGACCATTCGCCTCACACAGGCGCCGTCATCGCCGCTGCCACCTGGGGTCCGGTCCCGCCTACCCAGTCCCGCGGAACCGCTTCTGCCCGTACCTTCCTGGCTTCATCCGCACGGTTCGTGAAGAAGAAGCCGCCTCTGCCGCCGGGCGTCATAACGTCCCCGAACTCTGCGCAGCCCGGCGACAACGCCATCGCTGACCAGCCGCATCTGCTACCCGGAGAACCGCGTGATCAACAACCTGCCCGTCTGCCGCGCCCATTGGCACGACATCCCCCACATCGTCGATCTTGTCGTCGGCCCCTTCGCCGACAGCACGATCGGCGCATGGCTCGTACCCGACGAACACCGCCGACGGGACATCCTCAGCGCCGTCCTCCGCGTCTGGACCGAACACGCGCTGCTGTTCGGCGAGGCCTACCTCCTGCAGGATCATTCCGCCGCCGCCGTGTGGCTGCACCGCTACGGCCCCCTCTCACCACCAACCGGGTACGGCGAGCGGCTCGCTGTCGCCTGCGGCGAGTACGTGGACCGATTCCTGCACCTCGACGACGTTCTGCACACGCACCGACCCGACGGCCCCCACAACCACCTGGCGTTCTTCACCGTCGCGCCAAAGCCGTACCGGGTCAGACGTGCCAGCACCCTGCTCGCCACCAGCAACGCCCGAATGGGCCAGGCCCTGCTGCCCACCTACACGGAGGCGGCAACCCTCGCCGACCGAGACCTCTACGCACGGCACGGCTACGTCCCCCTCGAACCATTCACTCTCCCCGACGGCACCACCACCTACCCCATGTGGCGCACCCCGGGGCAGCGCCGGCACCGCGACCGTTCATCCACCCCACCCGCACAACCAGACCAGCCCACCCCCGCCCTGAACGACCTTCCGATCCGGCTCATCCTCGACACATCCGCCATCCTCGCGTTCACCGAGGGCTCGACCGCCGTGGGCGAAGCGATCGCCAAGGTCGCCGACGAGGGCTGCCTCTTCGGGCTACCCGTGATGTGCCTGGCCGAAGCAGCCCGATCAGTCACCGACACCGACCGGCTCGACCTCCTGGTCAACCATCCCGCCGCAGCGGTGCTGACCGTTGACCCCCTCCAGTGGAAAACCCTCGCCGCCACCCACCGCGCGGTCGGCCGGCTCGACACCGCGGGCGCCCTACTCGCGGCAGCGGGCAACAACTGCAGGGTTCTGGCCGAACAGCCCGGGCGGTAGCGGGGTCTGACCTAGGCAGGCGAACCGTCAGCTCGACGAGTGGCAGGGGTTCGTCCGTTGCCTCGGGCTGCCGCGCAGACCGACGCTGTGGGTCCTCGGCAGCTCCGCCGTGTCGCAGGCTGCCGCGCCTGCTGCCGCCGCGGTCACGCGTCAACTGGCGATCGATTAGGATGGGTGTCCACGGGCTGGTCGCGAACAGCGGCTCCGCGCATTGAATGGAAAGCCATGCGGCAACGGATGCTTGCGACGTCGGTCAGCCTGATCATCGCTTCCACAGCCGGTTGCTCCTCCGACATCGCGAGCGACGCCGGAGCACAGAACCCGGCTAGCTCCACTCCGACAATCGCCACGCGGGCACCGCACCGCACTCCACCCCAAACCACGAAAGCGGCGGTCCCGTCGCCAGCAACTCAGCTCAGATGGAACGGTCCCTCGAAGGCCGAGCCGGCGTTGCCCCGACTCCCGCCCTTGCCCGAGCCGCGGCCAAGGTCCAATCGCCCTGCCCCGGATGGAGTCGTCTACGGCGGGTCTGCTCGTGTGCGGATTCGGGACGGGTGGAATGGCGACGTCAGATGGGACGTGATGGATCATCGCGTGCAGTGCCAGTGGTACGACCACGCCTTGTACTGGTCGGCCGGCACTCACCTACTCGATGACCGTCCAACCGCAGGCGATGGTGGACTGGCCATACAGGTGGTGGAGGACCATACCAATCCTTTCGATCCCGCCCGCGTTACTGGGCGCAGGCTCGTCCTGACGTTCAAGGACGAACGGGGCAACACGCACAAGGCCATCGCAAGTCACCCGGACGCGAACTACTCCGATAAAGCCTCCCTCATGACGAAGACCAGCCCAGACAAGAGGCAGATCACCGCCAGCGCAGTCATGGTCGCGCACCCCGAGGTCGACTTCAACGACCAACGGATCGCCTGGGTGACCGTCACCGCGACGATCAGCTGCGACGGTCGGCCACCAATGCCAAACGCATAAGGACACGCGGCGCCCTCGCGGCGGTTGAGCGGCCCGTGACCTGACTTCCCGGCGACATCAGCCTGTACAGCAGCCCACCACCAGGCGACGCCGTCCAGAAAGGACGGCTACGGCGCGCTGGCTGTCCGTTCAGCCGGGCGGGACGGCCGGCCTCCCACCTCCCACTGTCCCGTCCGGTCTCTCCCTGCCGATCCGCAACAGTGACCCTGACGCTGCCGGAGGCTCCATGATCGTCGAATCGACCACCCGCACACCGCCGCCCCGCTGGCCAGTCAACAACAGCCGGCCGGCACCAGCCTCGCCCTCCTCGACGCCCGCGTCACCCCTGACGAACTCGCCCGCGTCGTCGCCCTGATCCGCGGCTGACTAGCGCATAGGCCCACCACCGGTTGGTGCGCTGAGTCTCGGTGGCGGGCGGGGGCACGTTCCCTACCCGCGCTCGCGTGGGCACCCTGTGGGAGTTCAGCATCGGCCCCTTCGGTCGAAAATTCTGCACTCGGGACGCCATGCCGCCTCGGCGTAAGTCGCCGCCGAACCCCGGACGGCCCATCGAGGAAAATATCGACGAGCCGTCCAGACGGAAGGACCCACACGTTCGGCCCGTCATAGATGCGTCTCTACAGGAAGAATTTCCCCTTCCCTTGCGGGCCGCTGCGCCGCCGGCCGCGAGGCGGCGCCCGGGCCGTTCGGGCTTCGTTAGGTAGCCGGGTCAGCCCATCAGGCTGCGGACGACCTCGTCGGTGGTGGCCACCTGGCCGAGTTGCCCCAGCGTTGCCAGGCTCGCCTGGTGCGCGTCGTCGGTCGCAGCCATGCAGGCGTCGGAGACGATCACGATGCGGTACCCGTGGTTGACCGCCTCGTAGGCAGTGCCGGTGACGGAGAGGTTGGTGGCCACACCCGTGAAAAGGATTGTGTCAATGCCCCGGGCGCGCAGGATCGTGTCCAGCTCGGTGCCGAAGAAGCCGGTGAGCCGGACGTGAGTGATGACGACGTCGCCCGCCTGCGGCATGACTTCCTCGATGATCCGGGTCTTCGGGGTGCCTTCGAGGAAGGCCTGCTGCTGGCGGATCATCGCGAAGGCGGGGGTGTTGGGGATGAGGTCCGGGTAGCCGGGTCGGTGGGCGACGCGCGTGTAGACGACGAGGCCACCGCTGGACCGCACCACATCGGCGACCCGAGCCGCGTGCGTCGCGACCCGGTGCCGGGTGACCTGCCCAGCGAAGAACGGGCCGAATATCCCGTCGGGGCTGACGACCTCGTGCTGCCAATGAACGCCCAGGACGGCGGTGCGCGCCCGGTCGATCTCCTGCATTGACCCTCCCGTCACGGGGCGGAGAGCTGTTGCGGCGCCGGCTGGTACCCGCGTCGGCCATTGGCGGCCGGCCCTCTGCCGTAGGCGTCCAGACGCCCCCACCGGCCGGGTATGTCCAGCAGCGCCACGAAGTCGAGATTAGCGGGAAGGGCAGGTCTGATCACCAGATCATCGCCGACCGACCGGAGTCCGAGCATCGTTCTCAGCAGCAGGAGCGGGGCGCCAGCGGACCATGCCTGGGGGCTGCACGCCGTGGGGTAGTTGACGGGATATCTGGTCTCGGCGCGGGCGGTCCCGGCGAACGCCTCGGGCAGCCGGCCGTCGTAAAAGGCCGCGGCGTCCAGGATTCCGGCCGCGATCCGGGCCGCCTCGTCGGGATACCCGTAGCGCCGCAGTCCCCAGGCGATGAACGAGTTGTCGAACGGCCAAATGGTTCCCACGTGATACCCGATCGGGTTGTAGCGGGCCTCGCTGTCGGCCAACGTGCGCACGCCCCAACCGCTGAACAGGGCGGGCGACATGAGATGACGCACCACGGCCGCGGCCTTCTGCACCTCGAGGATGCCGCTCCACAGCAGGTGGCCCATGTTCGACGACATGGCGTCCACCTGGCGGCCGTCGCCGTCGAGGGCGAGCGCCATGTACCCGCCGTCGGCGATCCAGAAGTCCCGGTTGAAGCGCCGCTTGAGGTCGGCGGCCTCCCGCTCCAGCCGGTCGGCGTACGCCGGATCGTTCCAGAACATGCGAGCCAGCCGAGCCGTGCGCAACTTCGCGTCGTACGCATACCCCTGCAGCTCACAGGTGGCACGGGGAAAGGCCGGCAGCCGGCCGTCGCGGTACGAGATGCTGTCCCAGGAGTCCTTCCAGCACTGGTTCTCCAGGCCGTTCTTCGTGTTGCGCCGCTCGTAGGAGATGTAGCCGTTGCCGGTCAGGTCGGCGTAGTCGTTGATCCAGTCGATCGCCGCACGTGCTTCCTGCTCGACCGAGCGCACGAGGTCGGCGTCGCCGGTCCACAGCTCGTACTCATCCAGTAGCACGAGGAACAGGGGAGTGGAGTCTGCGCTGCCGAAGTACGGAGTGTGTGGGGTCTCCTCGAAGATGCTCATCTCGCCGTACCGCATCTCGTGCAGGATCCGGCCGGGTTCCTCCTCCCGGAAGTCGTCGACCCGGCTGCCCTGCCGGAACGCGAGCACTCTCAGGGTGGTGGCGGCGAGTTCGGGTGCGAACGGCAACGCCTGGAGGCTGGTGAAGATGCTGTCCCGACCGAACAGGCTCATGAACCAGGGCAGTCCTGCGGCTGGCACGCTCTTGTCGTCGGCCAGGAACGGGCTGAAGCGCAGCGCGGCCAGGTCGATGAGGCTCTGCCGGTACGTGCTGCGCAGTGGCTCCCAGTCGGACTCCAGACGCGGTGCCTGGTCCAGCCATTCCAGGAGATCGCGGTGCTTGTCCCGGCCCGTTCGCGCCGCTCGCCCTGGGATCGTGAGCCGCTCCAGACCTCTCGGCATCGGAAGGTCCGGCAGGGCGCTGAGTCGGGCAGACCATCGACTGTGGGGTTCGATGTGAACCTTGAGCGTCAAGCCGTCATCGTCCAATTCCGCTGGCGCCGAGGCGGAGATGATGGTTTCCCGTCGGAAGCGCTCCCGTTCGTAGCCGAGCACCAGTCGCCCGTCGTCGACTCGCCGGTAGTGCCGGCCCTGCTTCCTCGTCGCGTCCTTGACCTCGAAGAGGTCCGCGAAGTCGGCGTCCGCCTCGACCCGGAGGGTCAGGTCGACAGGTTGCCGATCGTTGTTGAGGATGGTCAGGTCCTCGTGGAGGCCGGTGTCCAGGGTGTGCCTCCGGCGCACGGCCAGGGTGCTGTTGACGTAGACGTCCTGGCCGCCTGGGACCAAGTAGAACCGGTTCTCGAAGTAGTTCACGTCGTCAATGGAAAGGGTGGTCAGCCGCTCCCCGTTGATTGTCAGCACCCACTTCGACAACAAACGGGTGTCGTGAGCGAAGAGGCCGTGCGGGGCGTCCGGTGACGGAACGATGTCACCCGTCCGATCGCAAACCATGAAGGTGGTTCCGTCGAGGATGCCGACCTGGTTCTCACTCATGGTCACCTCTTCGGCGTCGCGTCTCCTGGGAAGCAGGTGGCGGCGGAAACAGCCTTCGGACGGTCGCGAACAGCCGGGGGCTGCCCTCCACGGTCGCCTCGCCGCGCAGCACGGTGGTCAGGAAGTACGCCTCCCCGCTGGCAATCCGGTCAAACACCGCCCGATCCGCCCGGACGACGGCGTCCCCACCCGTCGCCTGCTCCGACACCGTGATGTCGCCCTTGACGATGGAGACCAGCCAATGGTCGACCTGCCCGTCCTGGCTGATGTCGAACCGGACACTGCCCTCGTGGAGCGCCGTCAGCCGGCGATCGTGCCCCCGGTGCGCGAGGCTGCGGAAGAAATCCTGGGTGACGTCAGCCATCGTGACCCCTCCTCAAAGCCACGATGCCCCTGACACGCGGCCCCCGCCTCACCCTAAAGAGGTGAAGTTCGCCAGCCGGCCTCCCTGCCAGTGTGTTGCCGCCCGTTCCGATCTGCGCTTGCCCCCGGATGGCGCTCGTGCGGTGGACAACCTACTAGCGTGAGACTCGATGGATCCTTCGCAGGCAACGCTGCTCTTTGCCGCCGGTCTCCTCACGGGCGCCTTCAACGCGGCCGCCGGCGGCGGCTCCCTGATCGGATTCTCCGCGCTGATTGCGGCTGCCAGGTAGACGCGTACGGGTCGCCCCTGGCCTCGTTGACGTTGGTGTCAGTGAGGGCGATCAGCTGTGGTGGGTGAGGTCGTTGGGAAAACTCTGGCGGCGGCTGGTGGTCCAGCTGCTGGCCGAGTTGAGCCTGCCTCTGACCCGGCGGGCATCGGATGTCAGCGCAGCCCGGCGAACACGGCACCGACCTCGGCGCGCGCGTCGGCACTGAAGGCGTCCCTCGGTACCGCGACCGCACGTCGGGCCAGGAGGCCCTGGAATAGCCAATACCGGCCCGTCTCCCGCAGCGGCCGCAGGGACTCCCAACGGTGCTGCGTCGTGACGTCGGCCAGGCACACCCTCATCCCCTCGTCGGTCAGCTCGTACCCGATCTCCACGGCCGGCCCGCCAGCCGACAGACGCCGCCAGACGCGCCGCAGCGACAGCTCGAAGGAGAGCGGGGCGGCGACCAGCAGCGCGACGAGCAGCACCGCGCCGGCTGCCGGTGTGAGGAGCAGCGCGCCGACCGCCATCAGGAGGGCGGCTGCCCACACCTTGAGGAGTCGCACCTTGCCGGACACCCACACCAGCTGCCGGTAGGCGGGGTAGTCCAGCGCCGCACGGCCCTCGATGCGCATGTCGTTCTCCTCTGTAATGCGTCCGAGGCGTTCGATGGCGGGCCGCACCCGTCCCCACCGACGCGGCATCATACGTGCGGGCGGGCGGGAGCACCGACGGGCCGCCGTCGCCCACCTGCCCATCAGCCCTTGTCCGCGGTAGCCGCAGGTGCGGAAGTCGGCAAACAGCTGAGTGGCATTCGTTGCGCCGTCGTTGACGCGTTGGTCCAGGTAGTCGAGGTGGTCGTCAGGGCTGCTGGGCCGGCCGGCACGGGGTTTGGCCAGGAGTTCGTCGACGCGCGGGCACACGGTCACCGTGCAGGGCTTGGCCGCCCGCGCCCGCCCGGCGCGGCGGCTCATCGAGCGGCCAGCGCTCGACGCCAGGCCCTGGATTGCAGCAGCCGTAGGCCGTTGAGGCCGACGACGACTGTGGAGCCCTCGTGACCGGCCACACCGAGGGGTAACGGGAGGTGACCGATGAGGTCCCAGGCGACCAGGACGGTGATGAACGTGCCGGCGATGACAAGGTTGGTGGTGACCAGGCGGCGGGCGCGGCGGGACAGGGCGATGACGGCGGGCAGTGTGGTCAGGTCGTCGCGGACCAGGACCGCGTCGGCGGTCTGCAGGGCGAGGTCGGAGCCGTGTCGGCCCATCGCCACGTCGGTGTCGGCGGCGGCGAGAGCGGGGGCGTCGTTGACCCCGTCGCCGACCAGCAGGACGCGCCGGCCGTCGCGCTGAAGGGCGCGTACCCGATCGACCTTGTCGGCGGGCAGCAGGGCGGCGTGCACGTCAGCGATGCCTGCCTCGGCGGCGAGCCGGCCAGCCGCACCGGGGTTGTCACCGGTGAGCAGCGCCAGTGTCGTGCCGGTCAGCGTGGTCAGGGCGGTGACCGTGGCCGCGGCGTGCGGGCGGACCCGGTCGGCCAGGGCGAGGACGCCAGCGGGCGCGTCGTCGACGATGACCACCACGGCGGTACGGCCGGCCGCCTGCGAGGTGTCGACGAGGGCATGCACCTGCGGGTCGACCCGCGCGACGTCGTCGAGCAGCGTGGGGCTGCCGACCCGTGCCCGCCGCCCGTCGACCGTGGCGGCGACGCCCGGCCCGGGGTGGAGGCGAAGTCGTGGGCGGCGGGGACGGCCAGCCCCCGGTCCCGGGCGCGGCGAGCACTGCGGCGGCCAGTGGATGCTCGCTGAGGTGCTCGGCGCCGGCCGCCAGCCGCAGCAAGGTGTCCTCGGCGTGACCGCTGTCGGCGATGAGGTGGATCTCCGCGATCCGGGGGGTGCCTTCGGTGAGCGTGCCGGTCTTGTCGAACGCGACCACGTCGGTGTCGGCGAGCTGCTCCATGACCACGGCGGATTTGACCAGGACGCCATGCCGGCCGGCGAGGGCGATGGCCGACAGCAGTGGCGGCATGGTGGCCAGTACCACCGCGCATGGCGACGCGACGATCATGAAGGTCATCGCTCGAAGCAGGGTCGGCTGCAGAGCCGCGCCGAACGCCAGCGGGACGGCGAACAGGGCCAGGGTCGCCACCACCGGGCCGACGGAGTAGCGCTGTTCGACCTTTTCGATGAACAGCTGGGTGCGGGCCTTGGTCGCCGAGGCCTCCTCGACGAGGGCGACGATGCGGGCGATCACCGACTCGGCGGCCGGGCGGTGCACCCGGGCCAGCAGTGACCCGGCGCCGTTGACGGTGCTGGCGTACACCTCGTCCCCAGGGTGCTTGGCCACCGGCAGCGGCTCGCCGGTGATGCTGGCCTGGTCGACGTCACTGGCCCCGTCGACGACCACAGCGTCGGCGCCGATCCGCTCCCCCGGCCGTACCCGGATCAGATCGCCGACGGCCAGTTCCGCCGTGTCGATGGTGTCCTCGGTGCCGTCGTCACGGACCCGGGTCGTGCGCTCGGGGGCGAGGTCAAGCAGGGCGCGGACCGAGTCGGCGGTCCGGGCCGTGGCGAACGCCTCCAGCGCGCCGGAGGTGGCGAAGATGACGATCAGCAGCGCGCCGTCGAAGACCTGCCCGATGCCGGCCGCACCGAGCGCCGCCACGATCATCAGGAGGTCGACGTCCAGGGTCCACTCCCGCAGCGCCCGCAATCCGGCCAGCGCCGGCTCCCAGCCGCCGAGCGCGTACCAGGCCAGATACAGCGTCTACCACAGCGGCGCCGGGGCATGCGCGAACTGCGCGATGCCACCGAGGGCGAAAAGCACTGTCGCCGCCGCAGCCCAGCGCGCCTCAGCGAGGGCCCACAGCCGCGCACCCCACCGCCGAGGCGCGCGGGCTGCGGCGGTCGCGGGCGGAGCGGGAGTGGTGTCGGCCGTCAGGGTGACAACAACCGACCATACCTGCATGCCTTCGCAGATACACATTCAGCTAGGAAGACAGTCAGCGGAGGAAGGCTAGGCTAGACGGTGCATGCGTCGCTGCCGGACTTCCAGATGCCCAACGACGAGCAGGTTCACCTCGCCGCCGAGGGTTTCCGGCTGCTCGCCGACCCGACCCGCATCAAGATCCTCTGGGCCCCACCCCAAGGCGAGTCGTCGGTCGCCTGCCTTGCCGACCTGGTGGGCGCTGCCCCCACCGCCGTCAGCCAGCACCTGGCCAAGCTCCGCCTGGCCGGGCTGGTCCGCGGACGCAGGGAAGGCACCTTCGTCTACTACTCCGCCGCCGACGTCCACGTCCAGGCCCTGCTCGCCGAGGCGCTGTTCCACGCCGACCACACCGACCGAGACTTGCCCGACCACGCCCGCGGTGACCTGCTCCCTCACACCGGTCCCGCCACACAACCGGCCACCTGAGCCGGAGCACGAAAGTTTCTTGCCGGACGTCGTCAAGCCCACGGGTTCGAGCAGCACCGCGATGGGATCACGGCCTCGAGCGACGGCCGGTTCCAGCAGGTGGCGAAGGCCAGCAGCACCACATCCGGTTTGAGGCTGGTCTCCAGCATGTGCCGCAGGGTGTGGGCGATGCGTTCCTTTCGGCTGCTGACGGGGCGGGGCTACGCGCTCGGCAACACCCTTGGCGCCGGACCCAGCGAGCCGTGACGGCGCCGGCAGCACGACCAACGCCGACGCCCCTCGATACGCCGATCACCCCCCGGTCACCACGTCCCGGAAGCTGTCGAGTGAGACAACCCTGGGTGAGCGCGGCATGGGACGGAATGAAGCGGGCCAAGACGGGCAGTCGCGGGCGTACAGCGCTGGCGGCCCATTCGGCGGCGCTGCATCGGCCGGTCAGCTAACGGGTTATTTGACCTATGGTCACGGGCATGATCGGCAAGGTCCTCGCTGCTACAGTCCGCCACCGGCACACTGTCTTGATGCTCGGCCTGCTCGTAGCGGGCGGGAACGCTGTTGCGGTGGGCTTTGCTCCCTCCCTGGGGCAGCTCCTGTTCTTCCCGCTGCTCTTCCTTGCCGTGGCGCTCCTGGTCCTGGCGATCCTCAGCTGGCAGACCCGTCCGGCCTACTTCGTGGTGCAGCCTCAGATTCCGGCCTTCGGCACGCCGGTGCCTGCATGGAAGGTATTCCTGCCCCTGTGCTCCCTCGCGCCCTTCTCGGCCGAGGTCGGCGCTCTGATGCGCTCCGCCAGGCAAGGCACTCCGTGGACACCCGAATCGATCCTCCTCCCTGTCTCCTGGCTTCTGCTCGTCGCACTGCTGGTCGTTGAGGCCTGGCGGGGCTATGGGCCACAGCTACGTCCCCATGGCGTACAACAACGCACCGTCCTCGGCTCGCTCATAGTGCCGTGGGAGGCACTACCGGTCGCCCAGACCCCTCTGCCTGTCGGCCCTCCCTCGACACTGTGGCTGGCCTACGCGCAACCCCAGTTGGTGCGCCGGCGCGGCATTCCATGGAGCCGGCACGCACTGCGCACGGACAACGTCGACGCCTGGTTTCTCGCCGCTGCGATCCGACACTACGTCTGTCACCCCGACCGCCGAGCCGCCGTCGGCAGCCACGAGGAGTACCAACGGCTTCTCGCCGAGTTGCCCGGTCGCGAACGCTGACGAACGCGAAGCCCCCTGTGGATGGGGCTGCCGATCCAGGAGGCGGCCGTGGCTGCGTTCAACGGAGGCGAAAGCCGTAACGCTGCCGGGCAAGACGGCGCTTTCCTACCGGCTGGCGAGCTGACGTTGGGAATTTTGCCGGGCGCAGCATCAGACTCGATGATGTCTGTGAGGGCATGGATGTGGTGGGCAGACGACGACCTTGAGTTCGCCGCGGTTCGCGGTCGTATGCCGCTGCAGCATTGGGCCAGACGTGAGGGGTCCTGTTGCGGCCGCAGGCTAAGAAGCGATGTAGTCCATATAGGATTCGGACCGTTGTCCATCGCCGCAGTGAGAGGGGCCGGAGGTTCTAGACTGCCTGTATTCGAGAGCAATCTCCCGCCTCCGCACGGTGCCGGTCGATCGAGATGGCCCGCATTTGCCAGCGGTTTCCCTCCTGGTACGAGGATGCTGATGCCTGAGTCTTCCCCTCTTGACACGCGTGCCGTCCATCGGGCACACGATCCCTACGGCGAACCTTCCGCACGCGATGGGTACACGGCCAGTGGCTTGGGGCCGCGTTTTTTGTGGCTGTCTGTGCTTCCTGCCGCCGTCGTTGCGTTGCTCGGGGCCACCGCCGTTCTCTGCGTGCTCGTCACGTCCGGGGAAACGGTCACTGCCAGGATGGGCTGGGCTCTCGTCCTGGCATGGATCGCCTGCGTAGTGGTCATCGCCATCGCCGCCAACCGAGCCAATGCGGTCGATCGCCTGGTCGTCGCCAGGATCGGCGCCGTGCGGTCCTCGACCACTCACCGCCGGGCTGAGGTGCAGTGGCTGATCGAGCGGTTGCGCCGCGGCGAGCGGCTCGAGTCACCCGCGGAGCTCGTGCCGGGCAGGGGCGACGATGGATTCGCGCTTCTGCAGCGCGAACTGGACGAGGTCCTGCATGCTGCCCAGGTCGCCGTCGTAGAGGCATCAGCCGTGACACCGGCGGCGCCCGTGCCGAACTCCGGTCACCAGGTGGAGGTCTTCGTCAACCTCGCCCGACGGCTGCAGTCCCTGGTGCATCGGGAGATCCAGTTGCTCGACGACCTGGAGAACCAGGTGGAGGATCCGGATCTACTCAAGGGTCTGTTTCAGGTCGACCATCTTGCCACTCGTATCCGCCGGCACGCGGAGAACCTTGCGGTGCTAGGTGGCGCTGTTTCTCGACGACAGTGGAGCAGGCCGGTGGCTCTGACCGAGGTGTTGCGGTCGGCTATGGCCGAGGTCCAGCAGTATTCGCGGGTCAAGCTGGTGCCACCGATTGAGGGCACGCTGGGTGGCCACGCTGTCGCCGACGTCATCCATCTGGTCGCTGAGCTCGTTGAGAATGCCACTAATTTCTCCGCCCCCCACACCCAGGTGCTACTGCGTGCCCAGGCCGTGACGGCGGGTATCGCAGTGGAGGTTGAGGACCGGGGCCTGGGTATGCCGCTCGCCGATCAGGACCGGGTCAACCGTCTTTTGGTCGACCCAACCGGGATTGACGTGGGCGAGTTGCTGCGCGACGGCCGCATCGGGTTGTTCGTCGTCGGGGCCATCGCCCGTCGGCACGGCATCACGGTACGGTTGCAGACCAACATCTACGGCGGGATCCAGGCGGTGCTCATCCTGCCGCCCGGGCTGCTCGGTGCGCCGCCGCAGAGGAGTGAATCCTGGCACGAGATGCAGCCGCAGCCGCAGTCCATGGTCCAACCACCACGCCACGAGCCACAATTTGCGATGGTCGCGAGTGGCTCGACGCCCCCACCGCCGGCGTACTCACCGGCGCCTGCCCCGCCTCGGGTTCATGACCGGACTCCCATGCCCAGCGAGGGGATCCGTGCTGAGGTGACGGCACAGCCGTCTGCGGCCTGGGACTACCTGTCCTCTCCTACCGACTCTTCTGCGTCGCTGCCGGCAGCTAGCGAGGCCGCCCGCTACGCCGGGGGCACGGCGGCGGAGGGGGCCGCGGCCAGCGACCCGACTACAGCCCAGTTCGCTGACGGCGACGCGCGTCCGCAGCTACCGCACCGGAAACCACAGACACATCTGGCCCCGCAGCTGCACGGCGCCCCCAGTGCCCCTGTCTCAGTGGAACAGGTGGCTGAACACGACCCCACCCTGATGGCTACGTTCACGAGGGCCTTCAGCCAGGGCGAAGCCGGAACCGGCGGGAATGACGGTTCCGAGGGCCGTCTAGACGGCATCAGCTGACCCCGCGTCACCGTTAAGGAGGGTTACCTATCATGCGGAGCAATGCGCCCGTTGAACGATCTCAGGATCTCGTGTGGCTGCTGTCCGGGCTGGCCGAGCGCGTCCCCCACACCCGTAGTGCTTTGCTGCTGTCCTCGGACGGCCTACCGATGGCCGCCCACGGGCTGGATCGGGCCGGCGCGGACCATCTGGCGGCAATCTCGTCCGGACTGTTCTCCCTCGCTCGCAGCGCCGGAGGTAGTTTCGATGGCGGTAACGGCGTCCGTCAGGTGGTGGCGGAACTCGATGACGCCCTGCTGTTCGTCACGGCGGCCGGCTCGAATGCCGTCCTCGCGGTGCTCGCCGGCCGTGAGGCTGACGTCGGCGTGCTCGGGTATGAGATGTCGCAAATGGTGAAAAGCGTACGTCCATTTCTGGCCACGCCGAAGCGTCCGGGGATCGCCAGTTCTGACGACATTATTCGGTGACCATGGTGGGTCCGGAGGACGAACCCTTTCTCGACGACGACGCGGGGCGCCTGGTGCGCCCGTACACGGTCAGTAACGGGCGCACCCGACCCAGCACGCACATGGAGTTGCTGTCCTGGGTGATGGCGACCGGCCGGTTACCTCGGGGACACCTGGAGCCGGACCATGCCCGGGCGCTTCGCCTCTGCGGCGGCCCGACCACGGTCGCCGAGATCTCGGCACACCTGAAACTGCCCGCTGCTATCACGAAGGTGGTGCTTTCCGACTTGGTCGATTGTGGCGCGCTGAGCACCCGAGCTCCCAGCCCTATCGCAGACCCCGCTGACCGATCCGTATTGGAGGCGGTTCTCTATGGCCTACAACAACGACTCTGAACTGTCTCCGGTGTTCCCGACTGCGCTCAAGATCCTCGTCGCTGGGGGGTTCGGCGTCGGTAAGACGACGTTCGTCGGTGCGGTGAGCGAGATCCGGCCGTTGCGCACGGAGGAGATCCTGACCACCGCCAGCGTGGGCACCGACAGCCTGACGGGGGTGGAGGGCAAGTCCACCACCACGGTGGCGCTGGACTTCGGCCGCATCACCGTCGATCCTCGCCACATCCTGTACGTGTTCGGCACACCCGGACAGGAGCGCTTCTGGTTCATGTGGGACGAGTTGTCTGCCGGAGCCCTCGGGGCTGTGGTCCTCGCCGACACCCGCCGCCTACAGGACTCCTTCGCAGCCGTCGATTTCTTCGAAGCCCGCGGCATCGATTTTTTGGTCGCCGTCAATCAATTCGACGGCTCGTTCCAATACAACCCTGAGGAGGTGCGGGCCGCTCTCGAGCTCAAACCCGATGTGCCGATCGTCATGTGCGACGCCCGTCAAAGCCGCTCCGCGACCGCGGTGCTGATCGCCCTGCTCCAGCACTTACTCGGCACTTCCCCATCCCACTCGGCGTGAGACGCGTCAGACCTGCAGCAGATATGGAGCCAGAAATGATCTACGAATCCCCGGCCTACCAGTCACTGACGCCGACTGATCAGGAAGCGCCGCAACGTGTGCAGCGGCTGCGCGATCTCGGCCTCGGGGAAAGCCCAGACCCCGAGTTTGACGAATTCGCCCAAAAACTCGCACAGATCACCAAAGCCCCGTACGCGATGGTGAACTTCATCAGCGAGGACCGCCAGTTCTTCGCCGGCCTCTACACCGCCCCGGCCGGGCGAGCCAGCGCCACGCCGGAGGTCGCGGCCGCCGGGCAGCCTGGCCGGGTGATGTCACGAGACCACGGCTACTGCCCGCACGTCGTGGTCCGGCGCAAGGCGCTGGTACTCGACGACGTGTGCGACTACCCGCGGTTCGCCGGCAACCCCGTGGTCGACGAGATCGGCATCCGCTCTTACCTGGGCGCGCCACTGATCGACCACACCGGTATGGCCCTCGGCACGATCTGCGTGGTGGACACCGAGCCGCGCCCGTGGGGACGGCAGGGACTGGAGACCATCAAGTCCCTGGCCGCCGAGCTGACGGAACGGATCAACCAGCGCAGCCGGCGATAGGACGACGTCAGGAAGTGGCCGCCGCTTCCAGCAAAGGGGCGGCGAGCCGCTCCGACCACTGCCCCTTGGACGTGCCCAGTGCCACCTCGCCGAGACGGATCAGTTGGACGTCCGAGGTGCCGGCTGGAGCGAAGATGTGGTGGGCGTCGCGGACATACCGCTCTACCGGCCGGTCGGGGTAGAGCCCGCACGCGGCGTGCACTTCCATCGCGTTACGGGCCGAGTCGAGGGCGTACTCGACGTTGATGAGCTTGGCGTTCATCAACTCCGCGTCGCAGGGCAGGCCTTGGTCCAGCAAGTGCACCGCGTGATAAGCGGCCAGCCGGGCGGTCATCAGCCGGGACTGCATCTGCCCGACCTTCAGCTTGATTGGGAGGAGATCACCCAGCGGCTTGCCGTAGCGGTGCTGCTCGGTGACGTATGCCGAGGTCTCCTCAAGTAGGGCCTGGTGGATGCCGAGGGAGACCGCGGTCAGGTTCGGCCGGCCGTACAGGATGCTGGAGGAGTAGGCGACGGCCAGGCCGTCACCCTCGACGCCGAGCAGGTTCGCCGCGGGTACGCGGCAGTCCTCGAAGACGAGTTCGCCGAAGCTGAAGCCGTGCAGGCCCATGGCCGCGCGATGCGGGCCGAGCGAGAAGCCCGAACGGTCCGACTCGACCAGGAAGGCCGACAGTCCCTGAGAGCCCGCGCCGGTGCGGACCACCACGCCGTGCAGGTCACCGACGTGACTGTTGCCGACGAACACCTTCCGGCCGTTCAGAATGTAGTCGTCGCCGTCGCGTACGGCGGTGGCCTCCATGCCGAGGACATGGCCACCGGACTGTGGCTCGGTGACCGCGATGGTGGGCAGGCAGGTTCCGTCGGCGATGGCCGGTAGCCACTGCCTCTTCTGGCTGTCGTTGCCGAAGTGCACGATTTTGGCCACGCCCAGCTGGCTGGCCTGCACCATGGCGCCCATCGCGCCGCTGACCCGTGACAGCTCTTCGATGATGATCGTCTTCGCGAGGTGTCCCAGGCCCATCCCGCCGTAGTCGGGGCTGATCGTGACACCGATCCAGCCCTGGTGCGCGATTAACCGCGACAGTTCGTGCTGAACCGAGCGAGACGCTTCCATTTCCGGAATCCGGGGGCGTACCTCGGCCTCCGCAAACGTTCGCACCTCCTCCCGTAGACGCTCGTGACGCTTCGTGGTGAAGTAGCTGTCCATGAGCAGATCCCCTCGTGAGTTCGCCTGCCGACCTTGGCGGATCCGGTTGAATCCGGCCAGGCCACAAGATTCTGGTCGCCGCCGCACGCATCTTCGGGTTCGCCGTTGATGCGCCAGCGGTTCGACGGGTCGACTCGGGCTCGGCTGCGCCGCTGACCCGGCCGCAGGCCAATCACCACCGCCGGTGCGGCTATTGGACAAGTCGGCAGGTTCATGGCAAAGACCGATGGCAAAGCCACGCTCGGAGGTGGGCCGCTACTGCAGCACCAGCGCCATGCGTGAATGGCCGAGCACGGACGGCGAGCCAGCTGTGACGGCTTAGGGGGCCCCGGTTCCTACCGCCGCCCGTCGCCTTGGCGCCGCTCATGGTCGCAACCGTAGGGGGTGGGCGCCGGTGCGTGTATTCGAACTCTGACCAGGCGCGATGATGATGCGGCGACCAGAAGAGGCCTGCTGTCTCATCCTCCGCCTCCCAACCGGTTCGCCGCTGATGGTATCCGCGGAGATCCACAGCAGCACCCTCCTATCAGTACTTGGGACGCTGAGTCCCAAGTCAGGCCAAACGGTGGGCGTTTCCGCTCTCCGCAGAGGACGCGCGCTATCGCTGCCGACGGCGACAGCCGTCACGGACAACGAGAAGGCTCCCGCCGCCCACCTGGGCAAAGGTGACATCCTCACCGGGGGTCGCCAGAGTCGGCGTATCGGTGACAACGGTGTGGCGGTACCTGCGGGAGGCTGTCGCCGGCTCAGCTCATACCGATGGCCTCGCCGACGCGATGCGGCGGGGTCACCCGACTGGTCTAGGCGATCCTCGGCGGCAAGTTGATCCGATCGACTGGATCGCCGATCAGCGGCCCTTACTACTGTGGCAAGCAAAGCGACACGGCGTGAGCGTGCAGGTCCTCCCCGACCCCGGGTGGTCGCTGATCGGGGCCTCACCCGCCCTGTTCGACTCCAGCCATGATCTGCCCGCCGCCCGCGCCGGCGGCCTGGTCGCCGCCTGACCAGCGCCGGCGAGATGACCTTCGCGGACAAGGGCCACCAAGGCGCCGGTGGCGCCATCTGGGCGCCGTTCAAACGCCGACACACCCGCCTATCGCGGCGGCAGAAGCAGTTCATCCGAGCTGGGCGTCGTACTGCCAGCCGCCGTCGAACACCGGGCCGCGCCGGTCGGCGAAAACAGCTGCTCACCCCACGCCTTGACCGGGCAGCCGGCACCGGCGGGCATATCCCCGGCCTGATCGGCCGGGTGGGCGCTGCCCCGCGCAGTCACCGAGGGACCGGTAAACACCCCTCAGTTCGTAGTGGCGGCCTGCGGGTACGCCGCCGCGAACTCGGCCTGTCAACGTGGCCTTTCCAGCCGAGTGCCGCCCGACTGCTCACGGGCGGTCCCAAGACCGATCAGCGATTGCTGTACGCCTCCATGAGCGAGGTCGGAATGCGTCCCCGGTCGGAGACCTTGTAGCCGTTCTGCGCGGCCCACTCACGGATCGCGCCACTCCGCACCCGGTTGGCTGCCCCGGGAGCCGCGGGACTCCCCGGCCGACGTGTGGCCCGGCGTGCGTCGACACCGCCTCGACCGATCCGCCGGCCGGCGTTGATGTACTCGTCCAGAGCCTTGCGGAGAGCCCCGGCGTTCTGGTCCGAGAGGTCGATCACGTAGGAAACGCCGTCCAGGCTGAGCTCGACGGTGCGATCCGCCTTGCTCCCGTCGAGGCAGGGTCATTGCGTTCTGGGGTTGCTGCTGGTCACGGCGGTGATGAGGTCGTGTGGGCGGCGGTTGGCGCGTCGGGTGGCGCGGGCGATGTTGGTCTCG